>JBDUDG010000027.1:0-18634 GCA_040003045.1 Saprospiraceae bacterium
GAGTGGTCAACATGCTCCGAAATAAGATGGTCAATAGGGACCGGAATCTCCAACTGATACACATCTACACCCCCGTTGTAATTTGGACTAGTAGTACCAGTCTTTTGTTGCACACCCCACTGATTTGTTTGGTAGATATCATATCCTCCATTATAGTTTGGAGATGTACTACCTGTTTTTTGTTGGATGCCCCATTGGTTGTTTTGGTAGGTATCATATCCACCATTATAATTTGGGGAAAGACTTCCGGTTTTTTCTTGAATACCCCACTGATTAGTTTGAGAGACATCATACCCACCGGAATAGTTTTGTTTTATTTCACCGGTTTTTTGTTGTATGCCCCATTGGTTATTCTGATAAATGTCAGTACTTCCCTGGTAATTTTTTTGATACGAACCAGTAATCTGAGGGGTTCCATATGCATTGTATTGATATACATTGTAACCTGACTGAGCAGATATTAATGTTGTCACTAAGCAGATCGCGAGGAGAGTAAAAGTAATTATTTTCATTTTCGATTATTTATATGATTGAGAATTAATTTGTTTTTTTTGTGTGTTGTTTTTGTGATGGAAATGGATTGAAAGATGTTGTTTAATAGTCTTTTTCAAACTCTGATTGAGAGATAACACTACCACTTAAAGGATTCAAAGTGGATTCCTGAATAGAGTATGAGATCGTCAGGACATCATAACCATCCGTTCCCACATATACCCGGAATGCATCCCCTTTTGTAAATACTGTGGGACGTCCGTATCTGCTTGCTTTTACCTTGAGAAAATAGTAGCCGGTCGATGAAAAATATTTTACACCGTATGAGTTGGGGCTAATTGTTATTCTGGAATGAAAGGTGCTCTGACCATTATACCCACTTCTCATAATTTTGATCTCCATGGATCGGTCTGAATTGTTGTTGATATGGAGCTCGGCTTCTTGTCCAAAACTGATAGTGGTTACCATCAGGAGAAGGATTAGGAACAGCAGGTTTTTCATAAGGCGTTGGTTTGATTACACTCATATATTGCAGAGCAGATAGAATGTTATCACCAAATCTTCGAATCTTTATATAGGCTACTTAAATCCCACAAAACCAATTAGATGTAAATGGAAAGTCCTGGAAAAGAGTTATTTAAGGATAACTATATCGCCACCTTCCGGAATTTGGGAACCCACATGGCTTAGAATGTAATAATAGGTTCCCTGCGTGAGCAAGGCCCCGTCTGGTCCCTCTCCACCCCAGTCATTCATGTAGGGTTTGGCGTGGTACACTATATCACCCCATCGGTTGACAATAAACAGCTCATTGTTGGGAAATTTATCGATGCCGTCAATGATTAAGATATCATTGATATTATCGCCATTTGGCGTGATGAGTATAGTTTCATGTGGTAATGCCAAAAGCTCAATTTGTTTATCAATCGTATCGGAACCGCATGTTGATAATCCAATTAACTCTACTAGGTAATTACCAGAGTGCGAGTATAAATGATTTGGATTGACTTCAGAACTAGAAACCCCATCACCAAAGGTCCAAGAATATTCTACGGCATTGGTGGACAAGTTATTAAAATTGATCAGGAGGTCGTCAATGTTATAATTAAAATTTACAAGAGGTAATGATTCAGATTCTACAGTCCAGACACTATCATATCGACAACCGAACTCATTTTCAAATGTCTGAATGTAAGTTCCGGGACCAATGATATTTATAGAATTCCATTGAAAGGGAAATTGATCCGAACATAATATTGATCCTTCATAAACATCATCCAGTTTTACAATTTCTACTGGAAAACAAAATGGTATATTACTTGTCCCACAATTATTAAAAGCCCGAACACAGATATCCCAGATTCCCGGAGATACGTCAACAGGAATATCAATAAAATTATCTGATGCCAATGAAGTTATAATCTCACCACTCCAACCCAAGGTCCAGGAATACCCTTGTGCATTTGAAAGTGTGCTAGTGCTCATTTCAAAATTTTGATAACCCGGACAAACTACCCCAGGAATTGCTTGACCACTCGTCAGCTCTTCATTTAATTTCGGATAAACATTAATTATTATTTCAAGATGAAAAACGAGACAAGGACCCCCGGCATAACCCTGAAAAATATACCTGACTTGTTGAATGTCATTTGAAATATTAAATAAGGTGTCCCTTAAAATTGAAGCCGGTCCTCCTGACCCAGAATGTGCTCCTGAAACATTTGCTGTATCCACTGCCCATTGCCAGAAATCAACTCCGTTTCTATTGATAATATACTCAAAACTTTGTCCACTACAGATTGAATCCAATTGTTCTACTTCTTCAGTCAATTCACTGCAACACATAGGCAGACTCAGTGAAATAGACTGATCAAGCGCACATACACTGGGTCCTCCTGTCCATGAACCGGTCTCACCGTCTGATGTTGTAAAGAAACCCAACTTAAGATCTTTAGTAGTGGTATTTTCAATGCAATCAGGATACTTCCGAACTTTAAGATCAAAACAAAAATGCCATGGCCCCATACCACCTCCGCAGCTATTACCATCTCCCCAGTCAACTGTGGGGGGTGGTCCAGGAGTAGGACACGTTCCATTGATACCGTATGCAAACCATCCCGGAGGCAATGGATCACCTGCATTGGCCCAGCAAGGACCGCAACATCCCCCCGTGATACCTCCCAAATTAGGGCAATCCACATCGTAAAGAATATTACACATCTCAATCGTCCCATTTCCATCAAGGTCGCCGACCTGGAAGAAAACATTATTGTGGTGATAACCGATTCCTGTAAACCAATCCCAGGTAGAAGCCCCATAAAGTCCATTTCCGGGAACAGCCATATCGCTGCCATTTATAGTTGCTCCAATTGGTTGGCCATTTACATCAAAAGAAGAAGGATCCCATCCGTTTCCAAACAATGGAATCATACCCTGAAACCATTGACAACCATTACCGGCAGCTGTATATGAATTAATATTCATGCAAATGGACACAGTTTCACCTGGCAAGAAAGGACCGGTCAAAGGACCGCCTGTTGACCTGGCTACAATCTGAATGTTGGAGCTTGCCACACAAGAAGAGGCCTGTGAAATTGTGTTTACGCATATTTCAAAAATGCCCCCCACACTATAAAGAGAACTGACAGCGATATAATATGTTTCATTGGAGCTAACATTAGAACCTAATGCTTCTGCTTCTCCATTTGACCCACTAATACAGGTTAAATTACTTTGGGTCAATCCTACATTTTGCAGATTATTACAATCAGTGATCAAATGGAATAATGTTATCGTAGGGGCATCAAAATCATCACTCTGCACATTGATGTTCATCAGGGTTGCACTACCATCTGTTGTAACCCGAAACCATACAGTAGAAAAATCTCCGATCTGACAGCTGTTGTTGAAGTCTTCCGACAATCCTCCCAGATTCGTACTTGTCATGTAAACGAAAGCCATATCAGATACAACATTTGGTATTATAGTTGCTGTTTCACAATGATCATTAACAAGCTGGCTGCTTGCTTTTACAGTAAAGGCTATTAGACCCAATGAAATAAATAAAATTTTAATTGATTGCAATTTTTTATAATATTTATTAGTGAAAGCACACTAAAAATCAGTGATGATAGTAAGGTATTAAAAATTGTTAGGACAAAACGCAAGATTTGCTTTAGACTTGCCCGAATTCCTTAGGTTTTTAATTTTAGCTTTAGGAATTATAGTTTTATAACAACTCTCATCAGAATCATAAACTAGATATTCTATTGCTGGTTTTCCTGCAACTGGCATATCCAGAATAATATCATTCTTAAAATCGTGTTCAACCGGTGGTGGAAGATAACGCATCAAAGTAAAATAGAAATAGGAACTGTAGTATTGGTCTTTGTGCAAGATCATGGTGAATTCCTTGCTGCTTATGAAATCCGCAGTTTGTTGATCAGCGACGAAGGAGCGTCCAAGCTCCCTTGCAATCAGAGCCCTGTTGATCCTGGGATTTGGGAATTTTAGATCAGGATCTTTTTCAATCGACCCATTGAAATATTCAAAAGCCTTTGAGAGATCCTTTCCATTATCCCGGCTGGCCATTACCACTCCGATGTTGTTCGAGGCATATTTTTGACAATAGGGATTACTCACAGTAGTAAGATAATTTAATGCAGAATCATATTCTTCATAGACAAGTAAGAGATACCCTAGATTTACCATGATTGCTGAAGGATCCATACCCAAAGTGCGGGCTATTTCATGATCCTTCAACATCAAATCATACTGAAATTTTGCTTCCTCCTCTTGTCCACCGTCCCTTAATTCCTTTACATAAATTCCACGACTTATACCCATGTTACATCGTAGATTTACGTTCAACGGTGCGATATTGATACCTTTTTGTAGAGCAGAAATAGCCTCTTTATATCTCTCCAATTGATGAAGGCAAATGCCTTGTCCGTTGTATGACTGTTCGTTCGACCGATTTAACTTAACAGCCTTATCAAAATCTTTTAAGGCAACAGAATATGAAGTAATTCTGTATAATGCATTACCACGGTTGGTGTAAAGAGCATCATTTTTTGGGTCCAGTCTTATTGCCGTTGTAAATCCGGAAATGGCCTCTTTAAACTTATCCAGGGCATAATATACACAACCAAGGCCGTCATATCCAGTTGCTTTTCGTGGCTTCATGGATACGGCCTGTTCAAAGCTACATAAAGCTGTTTCAAATTTTCCGGTATTGTATTCTGCAAAGCCTTTGCTTATATAAGCATCATAACTGAATTTGTAAGAAGAATCGAGTTGCAGACATTGATTAAAATCATCAACAGCCTGATCGTACCAAAGGGAACGGAAATTGGCAATACCCCGTCCTTCATATGCCGACAAATTTTTTGGATCAATCCATAAGGCAGCAGAGTAGTCCTGGATAGCGGCATTGTATTCACTATTCTGGGACTTGATATGACCAAGCCCTACGTATGCTGGAGCAAAGCCAGGATTTATTTTGATTGTCTTTTCATAGAATGCAGTTGCTTCTTCAAACTTTTTTTCATCATAAGCCACATTGGCCAGAGTATAATATGCGAGAAAGGATTTTCTATCCAGATCAATTACTTTATTTGAAATATTTATAGCCTTTTGATAATGGCCCAGTTTACAACTCAGATTCGCGGCGCCAAGTAATGCAATTATATTCTCAGGATCTTTTTGAATGACTTTTGAAAACAGGGATAATGAAACCCTGTCATCATCGGTCTTTTCACTTACAGTAGCTGCTGCGATAAGATATTTTATATTTCCTTTATCAAGCTTTACAGCATTATTCAGATTGACTGCTGCTGCATCGTAATTCCCAACATCGAATAATGTCATCCCCAGGTAGTAATATGCATCAGCATTTTTGGGGTCCAGACCTATGGCATCTTTTAGTTCGTTTATGGCGCCTCCAATGTTTTCAAGATGGTAATCGGCGACACCGTTGTAGTAAGAAAAATGTATAAAAGCTTCTGGTGAACTAATGGCATTTAGAGAAAGTAATGCACCATTGTATTCGCCATTCTCCAGATGTAATCCTGCCTGGTTAAAATAAATTGTGTCGAGATTTAGGTTTTCATATTTGCCAGCCCTCAGGGCATTGTCAAAAAGGAGTTTACTGGTTCCGCAGTATCCCAATCTGGCATTAATAACTCCGAGCAGATTCAGACTTTTGAAGTCGTCACAATATTTTCGAGCACTTGTAGCTAGTTTAAGGGCTTGATGGTATCGCTTATTTTCCAACCTCACATTTCCCTTTTTTAAAAAATCTACTGTTCTCCTGGCATGTTCCGGTTGTTTTTTTATTTCCGGAGGCTGTTTTGCATCAAAAGCAAAGGAATCCTGTCCATATATGCAGGTCGTGTGACATGGGATAGTAAGTATCAAAATTAATGAGAGCTTTAAGCATAAGTGAACATTCATAATGTGGTTTTTTTTGCCACCTATAAATGATGAATTAAGTTAAATGTTATCAGTGAAGAAATTCGGGGAACTACTTAAGAATGACTATATCGCCAGATTGAGGCAATTGAGCACCCACGTGTTTTAGAATAAAGTAATAAATGCCCTGGGTGAGCAAACTTCCATCTTTTCCTTCACCGCCCCAATCGTTCATATAAGGTTGAGCTTTATAGACGACATCTCCCCATCGGTTAACGATTGTTAATTCATTTTTAGGAAATGCCTCTATTCCATTTATAACTAGTATGTCATTTACGTTATCGCCATTAGGAGTAATAAGGATGGTTTCGTTTGAATTTGATTTAAGCACAACTATTTTATTTATTGTGTCTGACCCGCAACCTGACAATCCAATTAATTCTATGAGGAAACTCCCAGGTTTGGAGTATGTATGAGTAGGGTTGATCTGAGAACTTGAGACCCCATCACCAAAGTTCCACGAAAATTCATTGGCAGTTGTTGACAAATTTTCAAATTGTATCTGCAAATCATTGACAGTATAATTAAAGTTTACCAAAGGTTCAGGTTCAGATTCTATAGTCCAAATACTATCATAAGGGCATCCCACTGGATTATTAAAACTATGATCATACGTTCCTGGTCCTGTTATATTGGTTCCATACCAATCGAAAGGAAATTCTTCAGAACAAAAAGTCTCTGGGGCTTTTTCGATATCATTAAGTTCAATGATTTCCACTGTGAAACAAAAAGGAATATCGGATGTGTCACATCCACTAAATGCTTGTACACAAATATCCCATATTCCCGGGGGAGCATTATTTTCAATTTCAATTGTATCTGTAGGCAATGTAGAAGTAACCACTTGGTCATTCCATCCTAAATTCCAAAGATAACCATGAGCGTTTGGAATTGCGGGTGCTGCATTCATTGTGAATTTATCAAGCCCTTGGCAGACAATATTTGGAACGGCATAACCCGTCGTAATGTCCTCGTCAATCTGAGGAGCAAAAGTGCCCGAAATGTAATTAATCGTATATAGACAATTTGCACCATTTGAACCATCAACCAATAACCAATATGTTTGCCCAATGGTAAGTCCCGAAGCCATAAGGACCATCGTGTCTCCAGGACTGGCACCTGCATTACAAGCCAATATATCAGGACATGGAACAATTCCACCTGGGCAGGGCTGCCAATTACAACTTGTTACAATAGCACTCTGCAATCCCATTCCAGCACTACAGTTATTAACAAGAATATCAATTTCTACAATATCGGAAACAGAAATAAATTGAAAATATTGTGGATTATTTATAATCGTATTGCTTCCGCAGAAATCACTACAACAAACGAATGGTTGATTTAGTGTTGTATAACACGCATTTGAAAGACAGGACAATGGACCTTCGGAACAATTTATTGTAGGCAATTGATCGGGCGGATTACATTGAGCGTAAATATCTAAATCGATATATAGGAGGAATAGCAAGAGGTATAATGAAATGACAAAACTTTTTCTATATAAAACCATCTTTAATGTGTATTTGAATCTAAAAGAGTTTATCACTATTTTATTAGACCTCTTCGTTTTGAAAATTGTATATTACTACTTTGCGACCTTTCGTTTTCATCATCCCCTTTTTCAAGTAATAATATATATAAAATTTCCAGTCATCTAAATGCATCTATTTGAGAATCACAATATCACCTCCCTGAGGTAATTGTGAGCCTACATTTCGAAGAATATAATAGTAGGTTCCCTGGGTCAACAGACTCCCGTCTGTCCCTTCTCCACCCCAGTTATTCATATAGGGTTTGGCCTTGTAGACCACATTCCCCCATCGGTTAACTATAAGGAGTTCATTATTGGGAAAGGCTTCGATTCCCTCTATGACCAGAATATCATTGACATGGTCTCCATTTGGAGTAAGGAGTATTGTCTTTTGGTAGCCAGGCTCTGGAGCAGTCCATTTAACGTTTATGAAGCCTGTGTCACAAGCATTTTGACAGGTCGTGTCACACACCAGGTATTCTAATTGCTCATCGTACGAAATAGAATCACCAAGTGCCTGTATTAAAAAATTATGCGAACCCGTCTGTAGTATATTGAACTTGACCGGAACGGTTAGTAACTCAACCTGATAATTACCGACATCATTCGGGAGATCATCATTTTCAAGTGGATCGATATTGGTTGATAAAGTATTCTCATCAAGCTCAATATTGTCATTTAAAGTTGTTGGCCTGGAACAAGAAATTACCTGAATCTCAATTGGGTAACTGTAAAGAGTAAGATCTGGGGCATTTGGGTTCGTAATTTGAACAGTGTAGATGCCAGCATCCTGAGATTGAATGCTATTGAATATTAATTTGTTTGAACCAAATATCGTATCAAAAGGCAAGCTATCTTTCAACCAGTAATAAACGTTAGTTGATATTGTATCATCAATTTTTAAATCGATTTTTAATACATCATTTTCATAAACATAAATTAAAGTATCTAAAAAAACACGTCCTTGTGGAGAATATATTAAAGTATCAGACATAGTAGTTGCATTATTTTCAATTATTAATTTATTTATCATAAACGATTGAATCATATCTTCAAAAGTAAGATTGTTTTCAGCAAAATCAAGAGATCGTAAATTCACAAGATGGTTATATTTTGGGATTAAATATTTTAATTTATTTTTTACAAGGTAAACGCTTATAATTTTTTTACTATTAGCAAGTAATGGCCCGGCGCCAGAAATATTTGTTTGATAAATATCAAATAAAATAAGCTTAGGAAGATTATTAAAACTAGGCATTAGTCCACTTAAGCTGCAATACCCTATTCGTAAAAAAACTAGTTCATTCAATTTATTAAAATCAGGTAAATCTCCTGTAAGATTATAGCACTCTGATATTCCCAAAGCACCTAAGTTTGTTATGTATTTGAAATTTGGAATATTTCCAGTGCAGGAAATACCAATTAGATCAAGAACTCCTAAATTAGGCATACTTGAAAAATCTGGTATAAGCCCAATTAAGTTTGAATAGGGTGCACTTACAATTTGTCCATTGAAAGTTGTAGTGCCGTTATATTGGCCGAAAATCTTCAAATCCTTTAATTTTGGTAAATGGTGAAAATCCGGAATAGTATCAACGAAGACCCCGGTAATTGAAAGTGATTCTAATAAGGTAAGATTTCGGAAATCGGGAATTTGTTTATCAAAATATCCTACAAGTTCTAAAAAATTTAAGGAATCCAAATTGCTGAAATCAGGTATTGCACCAGTAAAACTTCCCCATAATCTAAGAGTTTTAAGATTAGGTAGTTTAGAAAAATCGGGTATTTCACCTATTATAAATTTGGTGCCATCCGTATATTGCGTTTCATTTATTATTAATGTCTGTAAAAATGGCAAATTAAGATCAATGAGTGTGCCATTCAGGTTGTTCGATTCAAGCGATGAACCACATGTGTTACCAGGTGACATACATTCAACACAACCTTCAGAATTTAGAAAAACTCCATACCAAGTACTTATAGGATCAATTAGATTCCATTTAATGTTCCAATTCGGACCTCCCAATGCATTATAAAACTTCACAAGCTCAAGGGAATCAGCCATCCTGTCACAAACAAATCGTGGTTGGGCAATAGAATCTATAACTTGGAAAGGCAAAAAGGTAGTTGTCGAAGAATAAGCAGAGTTATGATCGTTAACCAAAAAAGAAAGCAAACGACTCAATAAAAATATCGTCCAAAACATTGCAAAATATTATTTTAGGGATAAACAAATATAGGCCACTCTTCTTTTGCCATCATCCAGGGCTTTTGGATATCCTCAGGCCTTGGCTTCTTCGTCAATACTATCTCCGGAATGCGGGTTTCGATGTAGCTATAAATCTCCGATAAATATAATACCCTGTCTCCATCTTTGTCGACTATCCGCTTAGGGTCCGATGTTTGACCCGGTGTTATAGCCTCAAGGATTCCTTTCATAAAAGCACTATTGCCCCAAGTAGGATCTTCATATGACCGTTGGCCCGGACTACTCGAGGTAACAACCTGGAAGTCATTCTGCGCCTCTACAAGCTTTGCGATAGCCCTTGACAGTGAGATTTCTCCAGGATCAACTACACCTTTTGCTCCATGCTCTGCTATGATATCGGCTATTGCTCCACTATAACATGCGTCCAGGAAAATCAACTTTTTGCAGGGTAACGAAGAAAGTACATCGATGATATCATCCTTGAAATCAAGTGAAGTCTGAGGCTTATACAACCAGTTAAAATCACTGGCAGCTATTCTGAATTTATCCTTACTCTCATCAAGCTGAAATCCATGGGAGGAGATGTAAAGTATAATCATATCGCCAGGCTGTATTTTTTCTCTGAGAAAATAATCATTGGCGATATCCTGAATGGCAAATCTTAATGCCGAAGTAGTCGTACTGTCAGGAGTATTAAAAAGATGGATGAATACTTTATTAAACAATTTACCTGATTGGCCCTGAAAAGCTTTGGCCAGATCTCCGGCATCTTTAGCTGTAAACTGCAGATCTTTCTGTGGGACCCCGATAGAAATCAAGTGAAGATTGTACCTCTTTGGAATGTAATCAACTACCAGTGGGGCTTCGGAAATAGGCACACCAGATGACCTTTTAACGATTTTTATAACATTTTCACCAAGTAGCAGATTTATTTTATTGCGGTAAGTATATTGATAACCAGATACGGCCAAATCCTGAGTGAATGATTTGGATTCGGGCAGGTAGACTACACCTGGTTCAGCAATCATATCATTGATAGATAGCGAAACGCTATCCGATACAAGCGGAATAGAAGAAATTATTTTCAGTCGAATATCAATCTCCGGAATCTGATGCTCTATTTTATATCCATTTTCTTCAGGGTCCGGACGGAGCCAGATTGCAGATTGAAATACTGCTGGACTGATCGTTGGAGGTTTGTTCTTTAAAACATCTTCTGCCAAAGGAGATGGTATTTCTACCGGTGTTTCAACTACATATAAATAATTCTTTTCTGCTAGTATAGTAGATTCATCTGACCTCATCACTACCTGAACATGAACAGAATCCTGGTTATAATTTTTATCAGGTTTAAAAGTGAATTCTATTTCTCTTTTTTCTTTAGGACCAACATTATTCACCACAACAACATCCTCAGAAACAGTCTCTACCTTGAAGTCTGTAACGAAATACACTGATCCCTGAGAAAGGAATCCAGTTCCATTGTTCACCAATTTTATTTTGAGTCTTACCTGGTCGCTCTTCTGGTCTTTTTCAAAACTATATTCTGTTAATTGAATGTCGGGCTTAAAAATAGTCCTGGTAGGAACGTGGAGTTGAATTGGTTCGCTACCCAGACCTGAGACTGAAATATCTACAATTCGATGTGATGTCGGTTCGTTTAAACTGAATGGAATGGTAAGGGTAACTACTTCTCCCGGATCAATTGATTTAATAAGAACAGAATCCGGAACAAGCAGATGTTTGTCTGAAGAAACTATGCTTAGGGCCTTCCACAATGATGTTGTAATTGAGTTGTTCTTCACCCTCATTGTAAAATAACCAAATTCATCTGGATCGAGGATTTTATCATCACCAGAAATCCAAATACTGTCAATTTCAAGTAGATCAACCACATTATCTCGCAGTTCATTCTTATTATTTGTTCCCTGGAAATCAATAATCCATGTTCCAGAGGCTGACGCCAATCCCGGGTGAGTACTTCCAATAACCCAAACAGACTTGTTGATTAATTCAATGGTGCCATAGCCAACATCATCTTGACTATTTCCAAGAAAGTGATCAGCAAGTGGAACACTTTTTAATCCATGATCAAATAGTTCAAGCCACAGATCTGATCTACGCGCTCCCTTGCTACCCGAATATGACAAACCTGTTACCAGAAGATCTGATGATTCTAATTCAGTAATTGAATTAACTCTATCATCAGACCGGCCACCAAATGTCATTTGATTAAGGACCTTTAGGGAAGGATCAAGTGTAACTATGACACCATCTTGCCTTGATGTTTTTGTCATAAGATTTCCGGCAATTGCCAGATTGCCTTCTTTTAAAGAAATGATAGAATTGCCCTCAAGAAACTGATTTAATACAATCGTCTTTTGGATTATGCCTTCATTGTTAATTTTCAGGATCAACATGCTTTCACCTTTGCCATTAAGTGATTCACCGGTTAAAAAAAAATGATCACCTATTGTGCAAGCAGAATTAATCTTTCCGGAAATTTGCACCCACACATGTTCCCATAGTTCTTTACCTTCTGAATTCAGCATTATTCCAGCCGGATGACCTAAATATGTTCCAGCGGCTAACACGTCACCAGAAGGAAGGAGAATAATTTTATTCCATTCATCAGTACTGCTTGTCCCTGAAATGTGATGCCATAAGACCTTGCCTTGCCGATTAAGTTTAATGATGATTGCATCTCTTTCTCCTTTGCTTTCCGGCCATATGGATTCTGTATAGCCGGCAATGATATAGCCACCATCCTTTGTTTCGACAACTGACCGGCCCACTTCGTCCTTTAAACCTCCAAGTTGGTATGAATTCTTTAAAACACCCTTTTTGGTCACAACTTGTAAGAGTATATCGGAACCCTTGTCCTTAACTTCAGTGGAGCCTACAATCACAATATTCCCCTCCAAATTTTCGATCCCGGAATATCCAAAACTATTGCGTTGTTGTTCCAGAATGAACTCCTTTGGGTTGCTAAATTGGGAAAGGCAAGGTGCAACAAGGGATGTGTATACGATAAGGATTAGCACATACCTAGTCCTCAATAATGACCTGGAATAGTACTGGATCATCTTCGTGTCAGACGCTTCGATTGCCCTCCAATGTTGTAGTAAACTAATCAAAATCGATTAATTTGACCCGTAAAACAGAATAATTGACCATTCGCTTTAGGTGATAACATTTCACAAGATTAGCAATGTATGACGGAGGAAGAACTAATATTCATGCTCAAACGGAACGATAACAAGGCTTTTAAGGCTGTATATAAGGACTGCTTCCCAATGGTTATGAAATATATCTCACAAAATAATGGAAATCAGGAGGATGCAGAGGATGTTTTTCAGGAAACACTGATTGTTTTAATAAAGAAACTGCAGGATCCTGCATTTCAGTTGAGCGCAAAACTAAGCTCTTACATGTTTTCGATATCAAAAAACATGTGGTTATACAGGTTGCGCAGTAAAAAGAACACAACCTCGGCGGATGAAACACTAGAAGAAATGCCGGATACAGGTATTGATGAAATTGGTTTGAAACAGGAAAGGGATATCAAAATTGAAGCTATTTCTGATTCGCTAAATGAACTGAAGGAAGACTGCCGAAGGCTTTTAATTGACTTCTATTACTTTAATAAACCCCTCATAGAAATAGCATCAGATATGCATTTAACAGAGAAGTTTATCAGGGTCAAAAAATATAGATGTATGGAAAGTTACCGGGAGATTGTGAATAGAATAATAACATAAAGGCAAGATAGAGCCATCATGGAAGAAATAACATTTGAACATATAATCAGATATCTCGAGAATGGATTAAGTGATGATGAAACAAATCGCTTAGAGGGTTTGGCTCAGGAAGATTCAGCACTTGCCTCCCGGATTGAAGAAGCAAAACAACTACTAAGAGGTATTCGCCGGAGTGGTGAAAAGGAGGTGGAAGAGAATGTAAAGTCCTTTCATGTAGATTTCAAGTCCACAGCCGATTTCAGAAAGCTTGCAGAGAATACTGTACAAGTTTTTGGCAAAAAACAAAATATTAAAATTGTCAAATTAGTCAGTAAATACAAATGGATTTCATTGGCGGCAGCGATTCTTCTTTTGATTTTTGTTGGGGTATCCATTTTTAAAACGCCAGGTGAAGAAAAGCTTTTTGCAAATTATTATTTCAGAGAACAAATCTTTCTTAAATCCCAAGTAGAATACCTGGAAAGAACAGGGATGGCAAGTACAGATGCAGAAAGAAGGGCGGCACTAAAAAAGGCATTAACTCAGTACAACATACAGGATTTCAAAACATCACATGAATCACTCAGGCAATATTTGATAGATTTTCCTTCTGACTCCGTTGCTCTTTTATATTTGGCATTGAATAAGATTGAAAAGAAGGAATACGAAAGCGCTATTAAAATTTTAAAAGATTTGACAGCAACTAATCAACAAGATATAATAGGGATCGTAAACTGGTATTTAGCCTTGTTATATATAAAAACAAATAGGTTAGTTGAATCAAAACAACTTTTAATGAAAGTTGCTAATGACTCCCGGAATCAGTATGCAGAAAAAGCCAAAGAACTCTTGACGAAAATAGATTCAAAATGACCCGGATATTAATTTTGATTCTTGTATTATTAATCAGTTTTGTCAGAACTGGTCAGCTATTTTCGGCTCCATGGCATCAAATAGCACAAAATGTACTTGATGAACTGTTTGATGCATCATCTGATTACCGTTTTTCGAAACCATCATTAGGGTTTACAACTGCCAGCCAGGATGTTGCTTATTATTTAGCTTCAAAAAACACCCTTATTATTGAGGAACAAACTTTTAGTGTATGTCGGATGATGGGTAAAGACTCTGTTAATGCACTGGCATTTATCATAGGACATGAGCTGTCACATATGTATCAGGAGGAGATGCATACACAAGATTTTATATCTAGTTTTCTAACGTATGACAAAAATATACATGCCCGTATCCGAACCGAAAAACAAGCTGATATACAGGGAGCGTTCAATGCCTTCCTGGCAGGTTATAAAACTCAAGGATTAATTTCGCGATTATTGGTTGAGTTGTATAACTCTTATGGATTATTGGACAAAGAGCTTTCAGGATATCCAACTTTGGAGGAGCGAAAAACAACAGCATCAGAAGTATCAGGCATTGTAGATGATCTTATTTTGCTTTATGATATATCCCCTATGTTAAGTATCATTGGTAAATATCAGTATGCATCTTCTGCTTATGAATATATAGGACAGTATTATCGGGGAGGAGAGGTTTTAAATAACCTCGGGCTAAACTATCTATTAGAGGCTATTAATTTAACAGACTATAACCTTGATAGGTTTGCATTTCCAATTGAATTTAATTCGGAATCGAGGTTGAAAAAGCCGAAGGTATTATATGGGGCTAAAGATTTTGATATTGCTGCATTTACTCATCGAATTCAATTAATTGAAAAAGCTAATAACAATTTTGAAGAAGCTATCCAGCAAAACAAAAATAATCCTATATCACTATTAAATTTAGCCACCACTTATGTCTTATTAGGTAAATATAAGGAAGCACTAGATATATTAAATATTACTTTATGGCCGGATCCCCTAAGAAATAAGTCTCAAATCCTGAAAAGTATTATTCTTTTTGATTTGGATGAAAAAAACAAGCCAAGTGCTATTAAAATGCTTGAACAGATACAACAGCAAGGAACTGGAGCAGATCAGCAATTGGCCAGACTGAATATTCAAATAATGTCTAATGAAAATACAACCGTCATTGAAGAAATTGCCAATTGTGATTTCATACAATCCCTTTCTGTATTGAAATTTGACAACAAAAGTGTGAAGCAAATTCAGATAAATACCGGATCAGGGACAACATTAGATTACATGAGTACAAGCGATATTATTAATGTACGGTTCAATTCTTTATTTGGTGCCGGACTCATCCTAACTAGATATGTTACATCAGAGGGCACTAAATCATTCAATATTAATAAACTGCAAAATATATTTGCATTCGAAAAAGGTTTTGCTGCGCTTTGCCCAAAAGAAAAACAAATAATAGTGTTTGACACGAAGGGAGTAATCAAGTATAGAATAGCTTATCAGGATCAATAGAATAATCCAAAAAAGCAGAATATTTGAAATGGCTGGAGGGCATTCATAAATTTAATTGATCGTCGTAAATTGTAGAGAATCAAGGTAAATACAAACTGGAATCTAAGATGTCATCTCTGACTTTTGAACAACTTCCGCAAGCTGTGTATGAAATTCAGCAGAAACTTGCAAGTATTGAGCAGCTTTTGCTTCAACTCAACAAGGCCAGTCCTGAGTCGGATGCTATTCTTACAGTGGAAGAAGCAGCAAAGTTTTTGAATCTTTCGGTTGCCACTATTTATAGCTTGATTTCAAAGGGTGAATTGCCAGTCATGAAACGATCAAAGCGATGCTATTTTTCCAAGTTTGAATTGATAGCGTATCTAAAGAAGGGAAGGAGAAAAACGAACCAAGAAATCGAAGCTGAGGCTGCTGAATATCTCCTGAAGAGGAAATTTTATAAGCGTTGATTGTCAATTCGGACTATCTAGATCTACGCTTCGCTGACCTAAGTCTTTTGATGAAGCTTCATCCTGATTGACTAACACAGTTTCTATTGTAAATTAAGTAAGAAATTTTTTAGCGTTTGATTCAAGAATAAATTCAGCCACCTCGGCTGACTCCTCAGGGTCTTTCAAATCAAATCTATCATCCTTCAGAATGAACTCCCAGATATCATGTTCATTTGTATTAACATCTGGTTCAGGAGCCAGGATTATCGCCTTACAATTGCTTTTATCTTTGTCCTTAGTTTTATTAAAAAAATCAATTAGCATCATGTAATGGGTAAAGTTCTTATCAATTGTTGTTTCTGTCTGGCAAAAATCAAGATGCTTAACAGCAATTATTGACCCATTCTGTCCAAGACATTCAAGCTTTGTTGATCCATAAATCCCAGGAAATATTTTCTTATTTATAACAACATTAGTATGTACCACATCTTTTACAGCCTTGATAAGCTTAGTCTCAATTATTAGTTGATCCTTAGATTCGATCGGCTTTGCAGTCTCAGTTGCATTCTTGAAAATGCTGTTAAAGAATTTTATAAATACTTTATTTTCAGATGAATCTAATTTTACTGGATTTGGTGCAGTAATAACAAATTGATTATTGTATGTTTTTGTTAAGTAATTTAAAGACGGTGAAAACCCTTTGTTTAAAGCATTACTAATTGGATTATACTCCCTAGATGAAATTTCTTTAACGCTTTCCTTGATAGTCTTTAACAAGGTTTCAATAGACTCTGAACCTTCAGGAAGAAATTTCTTTGCTTTTAAAACATGATCTTTTGAATAATCAAACCAAACCTGGCTACCAGTATCAATAAAAATCCCAACGGACAGTTCGTCTCCGAGCAACTCATTAAAAGAAATCTTTAGTAGTGAATATTGGGCAATCATAAGTCAAAAGTAGGTTTGAAATTCGGAATAAATCTTGGTCAATCTGCCTGAATCGTACAAAAACTGCTCCAAAGGCTGTTTTCCTGGTATCGTAATGCCTAAACAGCTTTCTATTGATTTTAGTATTTGTTCATGGTTAGAATGGCAGAGATTTACACTTTGTTGGAAATATTTATGAAAATCAGGTAGTTGGGCAGGAAGCCCCTTTATTATTTTCTTGGCGAAACTTGAATCCAAAATCGAATCATTGTGAGGTGCAAGTAACTGATCATCAAGCTCATCGAAGTTTCTGGTTCCAAAAGTATAAGCGTGGTCCATTGCGTAAAAGTCAAATTTACCCTTGGTATCTAATAGTAACAAATTAGGGTTATTCCAGTTTCGATCTTCATTGACTAACCAGAGATCAAATAATCCTATTCTGAAAAAATCATATGGATTTGCAAATCGCTTTACTCCCCTAATTTTATTCAAGTTTAAGATACTAGTAATTTCAATTGGATTTTCAAGTTTTCTTGACCCAAAGCAAACCCCATTTTGGTGGTCTAGCCATGAAGGATTTGGACTTGGCATTCCGGACCTCAATAAAGCAGGATCTACAATTATGCCTTTTATTTTTGGGGTGTTTATTTCCCAGAGTCGAAGAAAAGCGGAACAGACAAACTCAGATATAATCTCACAATCATTTGGTTTGTTCGTCTTTCTTCTTTTTACAAAATATGTATTGCCATCTTCACACAAAGCCATAATCGGCTTGTGCCCCGTTTGTATTTCTTTAATAACAGTTTGAACCTCGGTAATCTTGATTTTCAACTTTTTCTGAATATTGAAATGAAGATAGTTTAGATGAATTCAGAAAGACTTAGGAATTAGTTAAGAATTGCTGCACTTGTAAAATAATACCCCGCTCTAGCGTAATAGAGCTACCGTTTTTTCCTACCCCCCCCCGTATAATTTGCCATAAAGCTGTTTTATGAAAGTAAGTTATGAAACTTAATGGAGCGCAACAATTGCATACAATTGATCAGCACGTAATCAGTAAGCCGTGTCATAATTCATATCACGCAATCAGCTTCCATAAATGTTACCCAGATTTTTCGCTGAGTTTTATTTTATGACACGAAGAAGCTGATAGCCCACACTCCAGAACCATTTTTTAGTGATTGTGTCACGATTGTGTCACGAATAGAAAATCACTAAATTAACAAACGGGGCTAAAAGCCCCGTCGTTATTGAGTGGGAGTACACGGGTTCGAACCGCGGACCCTCTGCTTGTAAGGCAGATGCTCTGAACCAGCTGAGCTATACTCCCAATTATATTTCAATTTATCTCTCGAACCGCGGATCCTGGCGCCTTGGCGCCATGCTCTGAACCAGCTGAGCTATACTCCCAATTATATTTCAATTTATCTCTCGAA
>JBDUDG010000232.1:0-5487 GCA_040003045.1 Saprospiraceae bacterium
TCTTGAATCGGGTGGGGTGTACTGGAGCAATTGGGGAGGCCTTAATGATGTAATGAGACAAGATAAAGAGTTGGTCGGTGCAGAACAATCTGAATGGGCTTTTGGTGGAGTGAGCAGTACTTTTAATACTGATCTTAGAGCAGCAACACAATGGCGTCAGAAAAGAATAAGCTATGCAGTTACCAATCGCAATTATCGTAACCGTATCATGGCTACATGGTCCACAGGTCTTTCATCAAAAGGATGGGCTCTAAGCTTATCAGGTTCACGAAGATGGTCGCAGGAAGGCTATGTTCCGGGGACATTTTATGATGGATGGTCATACTTCGCATCTATTGGAAAAAAAATAAACGCACACCAAAGCATAAATTTGGTGGCTCTTGGCGCTCCTTACAAACGAGGTGGCAGCAGTACGGCTATCCAGGAAATGTATGACATCGCAGGTAGTAATTATTACAATTCTTATTGGGGCTATCAGCAAGGAAAAAAACGCAGCGCCAGGGTCTATGCAGGCCATCAGCCATTATTTATCCTGCGGCATGACTGGAATATCAGTGATCAACTGACCGTAACAACATCATTAGGATATCAAACAGGTCAAAATACTACAGAAGCGATCGACTGGCTTAATGCAAATGATCCACGTCCCGATTATTACAGGAGATTGCCGAGCTATTTTGATGATCCCGCAGTGAGTGAAGAAATAAGATCGCAACTTTCATCGGACGAAGCTTCACGTCAAATCCAATGGGATCAATTGTATGAAGCCAACCAAAGCAATGAAACCACTATTGAAGATGTTGATGGTGTTTCAGGTAATAGCGCAACAGGACATTTATCAAATTATATTTTAGAAAAAAGACATAGTGATATTGATAAGAAAAGCGGCAATATCGTCCTTCAATATCTCCCGGGTGAAAAAAGTGTTCTTCTATTCGGTATTACTGCAGTAATACAGAACACACACAATTTTAAAGAAGTGGCAGATTTACTTGGTGGGGATTTTTATATTGATTGGGACAAATTTGCAGCTTTAGATTTTCCGGGCGATGACAATGCCAAACAAAATGATCTGAGAAGACCGAACCGGATCTTACATGAAGGTGATCAGTTCGGTTATGATTATTTCTCAAGAATCCGCCAGGGATCTGCATGGCTCGCCTATAAACTGAACACAAGGAAATGGGAAATTTCTTTAGGTGGGGATATAAAAAATCAAGTGTACTGGCGCGATGGCCAAACACAAAACGGAAAATTTCCCGATAACTCTTTTGGTGCAAGCGCAAAAAATAAATTTGTTCTTCCGTCAGGCAAAGGACTTCTTCGTTACAAATTTGACGGTCGTAATTATCTCACCATCTCAGGCATGGTCGCTGAGATGGCCCCAAGCTTTAGAAATGCTTATGTCTCACCCAGGACAAGAGATAATGTCGTCTCAGGTCTTGAAAAAGAACAAATCCAATCCGGAGAAATCAGGTATGATCTGAAAGCACCTTATCTCAAGTTTTCATTAGCTGCATTTTATCTGACCACCAAACATGGCGTTAGGTCTTTAAGCTTTTATAATGATGATCAGAATACATTCGTCAATTTCAGCTTAACAAATATCGATAAGAAAAATACCGGGATTGAAGCAGCTTTTGATTACAAGATCGCTCCCGTCAAAGGCCTTAGCGCACATGGCGCAGCTTCTATAGGTCAATACATTTATACGTCAAGACCAAATGCTACGATCACCCAGGATAACGATGGCTCCGTTCTTGTTCAGGATTTAACCATTTATACAAAGAACTTTTATGTATCAGGTGGACCCCAGGCTGCTTACACCGGGGGATTAACCTACTCGAGAAATTTCTGGAAATTTTTCGTCGACGTCAATCGTTTTGAAAATAGCTGGGTGGATGTCAACCCGGTAAGACGCACCAGCCTGGCTGTTGACCTCGTTGAACCAGGAAGTCCTCAATGGAACAATATCCTCGATCAGGAGGAACTTGATCCGGCATGGACAGTTGATATATCCATGTACAAATCCTGGCAATTCAATTGGCCAAAAAACAGGACCACCTATGCATTGAATTTAAGCATATCCAACGTTCTAAACAATACAAACTATGTGAACAATGGATTTGAGCAATTGAGATATGATTTCACAGAGAAGAACCCCGATAAATTCCCAACAAAATACTCTTACATGCAGGGCCTGAATTTTTTCATCCAGGGCAGCATTAAATTTTAAATCCTGAATTTCATTAATCGCATCATAACATCCAGCATAGCATGAAACAAATCTCTTTCTTATCGCACAATTTAATCACCATGTTCAAAGGTAAACTACATTCACTGCCATTCACATTCTTATTATTGGTGACGCTGATATCCATTAGCCCAATGGCTTGCGTGGATCTTGATTTTGACACCCCGCCTGCAGGTGGTTCAGATCCTAATCTTCCGGTCACTACGACGATCGCAGAACTTAAAGCTCGTCATGTGCTTGGCAAATATGAACAAATCACCGATGACATCACGCTCGCGGCTATCGTCATATCTGATGATGCTACTGGCAATTTCTACAAACAACTTGAAATACAAGATGCAACTGGCGGGATTGAATTGAGGATCGAAATGACTAATATCAGGAACTTATATCCTGTAGGTCGTAAAGTGTACATCAAGGCTAAAGGATTGTGGTTAGGAGATTATAATGGACTCACACAATTAGGAGCAGGTGTAGATGTACCGAATAACCAGCTCATCAGGATACCCCAATCTCTTTTAGGTCAGTTCATCATTTCTGCTACGTATGGTAATTCAGTTATTCCAAAAACTAAAGCTATCAATGAATTGACGCTTGCTGATGTCAGCACATTGATAAAGCTTGATGGTGTCCAGTTTGTTTCAGCTGACGCAGGTCAGACGTATGCTGATGCTGTACTTCAACAATCAGTGAATCGAAATGTAGAAGATTGTGCAAGAAGAATGCTGACTGTTAGGTCAAGTGGTTTTGCAAGTTTTGCGGGTGATAAGACGCCAACCGGGGGTGGATCAATTGTTGGTGTTTTGGGAATTTTTGGATCAACTTACCAACTGACCATTCGCGATCTTAATGACGTATCTATGACAGGAGAGCGGTGTACTGTAGTCATAGATGAAAGCTTTACAAGTCTTGCAAATAATGCCAATGTCATGCTGCCGGAATGGTCAAATATTGCAGTGAAAGGAACACGTCTCTGGCAGGCGAAAGTCTTTAACGGGGATATGAATCATTATGCACAAGCGACTTCTTTCGGGGATACATCTCCTGAAATGGAATCATGGCTCATTACCCCTGCTATCACCACGAATATTCCAAAGAAAATAACTTTTGAAACGGCGAAGTCCTTTTATGTTCAGGATGGACTTTCAGTTTGGATCTCTTCCAATTTTAACGGAGCTGATGTGACCGGGGCGACCTGGACACAATTGTTCCCTACACTTGCAGGAGCTGCTGCAGCTGATAATACATTTATTCCTTCAGGCGATATTGATTTATCAGGTTATACTGGTTCGGTACGAATTGGCTTTAAGTATGTAGGAAGTGGTCCCGGTGGACAAACAGGAACATTCCGCGTTGACAATGTTAAGGTGACCAATTTGTGATAAGGCAAATCAAAATCAATCCTATTGGAAGATTAGTCGCTTTTTGTTTTCTGCTTCTGCTTTTTACTGATCTTACCGCTCAGCAGAGTATAGCAGCTGCGAGGTTGCAAAATTTGGGAACTGTTATTACTACCACTGGGACAGTTACGTGTAGTGATGAATTTGGTCAGATCCGTTTTATGCAAGATGCTACAGCAGGAATTTCTGTGTATTCATCATCATTGGCAAATGTCATAGCTGGCGATTCCTTAAAAGTGACCGGTACGCTTTCATTATACAGAGGGCAACTTGAGATCACTCCTGTTCAATCTTTTCAGGTCATACAGCATGCTCGTCCATTACCTGCTCCTCGGGTAATATCACTTAACAACATTCAAAATCCTTCTTTTGAATCCATGCGTGTTGAACTGGATTGTATTGGTATAGCCAGTTGTGAATCGTATATCGATAACTCCTGGTATACCGCCTTTGATACAAAAGGAAATTCATTCAAACTAATCTCCGCACAAGTTGGGTATCCTGTTCCAGACCATTCATTGAATAGTATCGGGATATGGGTCAATGTCGATGGCACTTTTCAACAGTGGTCACAATCCATTGAGTATGCTGATGAAAACAGTTGTAAGATCATTCCAAGGGGAGTAGTTTCATTTGACACAGAAGAAGCTCATGTGTTTTGGAATTACAGTTCTGATGGCAATACCTGGGCGGAATATGGCATTGATACATTTGACCATCTTGCGCCGGTTTTTTCTTTTGGAACAGATCATATAATTAATTTATTTGGATTGATCCCTGGTCAGATTTATCAGGTACGTTTAGCAAATGTCAGCCAGGCTTTAGATACCAGTTATTCAATACCAACCTTTCTTTCAGCCCAATCCATTACATCATCACCTATTGCGATTTTTTTTGATAAAGATGTGAATGCTTCGTATTCAGACGGAAGTCATCCTGCAGGTACCGGACCTTCTGTCATTGAAAATGATATCATCTCAAGGATCGACCAGATTTCTTCTACTATGGACATCGCTATGTACAATGATACAAAGGTCACGATAGTCGATGCAATCAAAAGAGCTGTACAACGAGGAGTAGCAGTGAGGTATGTTGCAGAAAGTTCCAATTCAAATAGCGCATTAGATGGCACGATCAATTTCCCTGTTTTGTACAGAGAGGGTAGTGGTATCATGCACAATAAATTTATCATCGCAGATGCAGATATTCCTGAGAAAGCCTGGCTTTGGACAGGTAGTACGAATTTTACCGGTGCACAATTGTCAACTGATGCGAATCATGCTTACGTGATCAAAGACCAGGCCCTGGCAGTGAATTATCGCAGAGAGTTTGATGAACTTTGGGGTTCGTCGTCTGATCATACCGGCGCAAAAGAAGGCGAACAAAAATTTGACAATACAGCACATTTATTCAAGATCAATGGTTCTATTGTGGAATCGTATTTTTCTCCGTCTGATGAAACGAGTTGCCATATCATGAATGCGTTAAGCACTGCTGATCATCAGGCACTGATTGGTTTGCTGCTGTTGACAAAAGATGACCTGACAGATGAAATCATAGCGCTTCATGATAAAGGCGTAGAAGTTAGAGTCATCATTGAGGATGCAGGTACTTCATCATCTTCTATTACAAGACTTCGACAGGCTGGTGTGGATGTTGCGATACATAATCTCTCGGGGCTATTTCATCACAAGTATGCCATCATTGATGAAGGCTATGCTGATTCAGATCCAATGGTGATATCAGGATCTCACAACTGGACACTAAGTGCTGACAATATCAATGATGAAAATACATTGATCTTTCATGATCAGTCGATAGCCAATATTTTCA
>JBDUDG010000233.1:0-5486 GCA_040003045.1 Saprospiraceae bacterium
CAGCTTTTGAAAGAGATTGAAGAATTAAAAAGTGAAAAGTCAAAAGACAAAGCGGAAGGTAAAAGAAAAGAGAAAGTGATTCTATTCCAGCAAAGGTTACTTTCTAAAGATGCTAAACAACTGATTGAATTTCATGTCAGGATGCGATCCTGTCCTAAACAATACATACTATCCGAACTTATCAACACCTTTCCATCATACCAGTCACTGATCTTCCATCAGGATCCCAATGCCGGATTCCATACTGTGCCCCTTGTAAGTATGAGTGCCATTTTTATATTCATTAGTGGTGCGCTGATCTTTAAACCCATCATACCAGCCTTTCGCACTAAAATCACCGGTTTCGAAATCTTCAAATATCAGGACAGTTTGCGCTCTTGTAGTTAAGGTTAATGTACAGATCACTACTATCAACAATCTAACATGAAGGACCTTAATTTTTATCGTAAGTATAGAGAAGGGTTTTTGCACAGAATGTTACAGTAAGTTAATGAACGAATCCGAAATATTAAATAAATGAAGTCGCAAAACCACATTTTAAAAAGAATTGAAATTTATTAAAGGAATGATCGATTAATTTAAATAACCCATCTTCAACTTTTAGCAACCATATATGTTCATATGAATGAAAGCATTTGTAAATAAAACATAAATAGGAGATCATGAAAATGTACGCAGACACATGACAGCTCCACTTTCAATAAATAATGTTCATGTGCTGTCAGAAGGTATATGTTATGGCACAAAAGACAACATTGGGTTACACATTAATGGATTTTAAAACGTCATTTTGTTGACGGATGATTTTAGTCGTGGTTGACTTACATCCTGATGAGTATTTACGAGTCAGGATGTAAGTCATTTTTATTAATCGGTTTTTTATTTCTTACATGGAACTTGTACATAAACACGTGATTCATCAAATTTTAATGCGGAGAGGTCTTTGAATATTACTTTACCATTCACATCATTTACATCTCCAAATCCCTCGATATAGTCATCTCCTTTTTTCCTAAACGCAACCTGGCGTGTCGATGTCACCCCTTCTGAACTGAAAGTATATTCCGCAAGAAGAATATCCCCAACCATTTTGCCCTGGAGCGTTCCGAGGTTTTTATCTTTTTGATAATTTTTATATACCAACATTCCCGTCATCGTGCCGTACAATTCGCTAAGCTGGAGGTAAACAGTGTCTTTAGTTCCAAAATACCGAAAACAGGCCGCTCCATTTGTGATAGAAGCCGACGTTTGATTTTTCGCGACTTCAGGAGGAGAGGTAATCTTAGATGAATCGGTCTGATCAGATGGTTTGCTGTTGCATGCAAGGAGAATACACCCAGATATGAGAGTAATGTAAAAGATGGATTTCATGCTGTAGTTACTTTTATTTGTAAAATAATAGAAATTCGCAGAAAGTAAATTCCAAAAATTAGCAAATTTATAAGTATGACTTTTAATATAAGCCAACCTTTCCTTTTACTGATTTGAATATAGCTTTCGAATCGTAGCCTATGCCATCCTTGATGACATATTTAATGTTTCGGATGCTCCCGGGATCGGTTTTAAGATTACCTGCCATTAAAATTAAATCAGCGGCTTTGCCTTTTTCAATGCTTCCGGTATCAAATTGTTTGTTGAGATACTGGGCACCTCTTAATGTACAAATGTTCACAGCTTCTGATGTAGTGAATCCTGCTTTGATCAGCATTTCAAGTGTCCACATGTTTGAGTACCCCGCGATCGTCCTTCCCGTACCAGTGGGATCAGTACCGGCGACCAATTTGCCACCCATACTAAAGAATTTTTTCACCCAGTATAATTCTTTTTGATAAAAGACATTATCAAGCGAGTCCTGATGTCTGTCTGTATATGAAAATATTTTTACACTATCTAATATGGCAGGAAGAAGGGCCTGCTCACCACCGCCTAAAATCAATTCGTAATTATTCAGAGGAGCAAAAACGGGTAACGTCGTAGTCAACGTAACATCTTTTGCGATGAGGTATCTCATCAGGCTATCCATCGCAGGTGCATCCTTGTCCAATACCTTCAGCGCCGTATTACCTTTTCCAAATTCACAATGATCTTCTGTTCGATCACGGATGAAATCGGTGCTTGCCATAAAATCATGCTCCAGGTTGTCAATTCCCAATTCTGCCGCTTCATGATAACTCACCGAACACAAATGTCCAGTCACTTTCAAACCTCTTGCATGCGCATGCAGCAGCACTTCTCTTAAATCCTCTTTCGAAATATTCATGTACACTTTGAAAGAAGTACATCCAAGATTGGCCCAAAAATCAACCATTGCACCCGGAGACTGTCCGGCTGGAAGTATTGGCATCTGAGGAATATCAAAATTATTTGAGCGTTCAATATATGGTGCAGTTACATCCATTTTCGGACCCAACATCTTTCCATCTTTGATCATGCGATTAATATTCAGATCAGTGTATGGATCCATGCTACCAGCTGTGCGAAGAGTAGTTACACCTCCTGCCAGATACATCTGAGGAAATGTATTGGTCATATTGACTGTGTTGTAAATACCGTCGATGACTTTCACATAGAACATGTGTTCATGCAACATGATGAAACCCGGAATCAAAGTTTGTCCTTTGCCATCGATCACAAAGGTTCCTTTTGCAATAGAAACTTTATCTGAAGGTCCTACATATGAAATAACCCCGTTTTTTACAACGACCGTTATGCTATCTCTTGGTGGAGCACCTGTCCCATCCACAATGGACACATCAGTGATGGCGAATACAGGCTCTTTCAGGCTTATAAATGATTTTACATGTTCACTGAAATTCTGTGTGTGCGCTGAAGAAGAAATAAACAGGGATAGTAAAACACTGAGGGACCAATTAATTTTAAACATGTGTAATATGTTGTTTTAATATTTGTTCGAGTTCTTGTTCGGCAACGACGCCGGAATGTCTCCATTTTATTTCACCTTTTTTAAATAAGATTAGCGTTGGAACAGCTTTGACCTGATAAAATGAAGAGGCATTTGGATTTTTGTCAATATCAACCTTCAGGAAAGATACTTTATCTCCAAATTTTTTATGAGCCGATTTTAGAATGGGCTCCTGCGTTTTACAGGGACCACACCATATGGCATGGAAATCGACCAGGGTAGGCGTTTCTGAATTTATTTTATCACTGAATGCAGACATGTGTTAGGTTAATTTTATGCTTCGATATGTTGTTGCCCTTATATGCTCCACAATTCAATAACTGGTTTTAGAAGTTAACCACATTTAGGAGCGAATAAATCATCATTTTTTATGTACGATTCCGGATTAGTATGAAATGAGAAAATCTGGCCTATAAAACTCTGGCAAATGCCCACCAGTTGTCAAATAGATTAAAAACGATCCTCCAGACAGCGTTTTGATCCAATATCGAATCTACCCATCAAACAAGAAAACAAGAGAAATGGGCAAAAGGATTTTAGTTTTTATAATGATGGCTCTGGCATTGGCAAGATGCAAGGATACAGAGACGTTTGTCCCTGATCCACAGGCTGTTAAATTCAATTCATCTGTCTTTGTGGAAGTTCGCGATGTGAATGGAAACCCTCTTGAGGGCGTCCATATCAACCTGGGCAACAAGAACGTGGAAACAGACAAAGACGGGTTAGTTTACTTTAAGGAAGTAGCGATGGAAAAATCAACGTATTTGACGGCAAGCAAAGACGGATTTTTTCATGGCTCAAGGAGGTTCTATCCGATTCAAAAACAAACTCAATTTGTCAGAATCGTAATGCTACCTGCCATTACCGCCGGAACGATTCAGTCCGGTGCAGGTGGAACTGTTACAGTGAATGGAAACACCACTTTGGATTTTCCGTCCAACGCTATCATGGATCAAAATGGAAACAGCTATGATGGTACAGTGAATGTTACCGCACAGCCGATTTCTGCAGGTGATCCTAATCTCTCTTACAAAATGCCGGGAGACCTGGTTGGGAAAAATACAGAAGGCGAAACACAAAGCATGGGCAGCTTTGGCATGGTAGTCGTTGAACTCAGATCTTCCACAGGTAATTTATTACAGGTGAAGACAGGTTCTAAAGTTGGTTTGCATGTCGAAGTTCCGGCTGATCTGGTTGGCCATGCGCCTTCAACAATTCCAATGTGGTATTTCGATGAAGCACTGGGTTTCTGGAAAGAAGAAGGCCAGGCTACGCTTGAAGGGAATACCTACGTAACCGAGGTCGCACATTTTAGTTATTGGAATTGCGATGCAGGTTTTCCAACTGCAAAGTTGAGTGCATCATTTGTGTATGAGGATGGATCACCTGCCAGCCAGGTAGAAGTTTGTATTACGATTATAAATCTGGAAACGACAAGATGTGCCTTTACGAATGAAGAGGGTGTAGTTAGTGGACTTATTGCTTCTGGTGAACCATTACTGATGGAAGTGAAGAGTCCATGCGGTGATGTTTTATTATCGCAACAGATTGGTCCATTTTCGGATACCACCATGTTGGGGCCAATCACAATACCATCTTCTTCAGTTTCATTTTCTGCGATATCAGGTAATGCTGTCAATTGTAATGGCGATCCTGTAACAAATGGATTTGTGAAAGTCAGTATCGGCGGACAGAATTATTATTCAGTGTTCGATTCTATCTCAGGTACTTTCTCATTGTCTGCAATGAATTGCAATCAAGATAATGTCACCATCATTGCTGTTGATCGAGATGCTTTGAAGGTAAGTCTTCCACAAACTTTTGCATATGCACCAGTGATCACAGCAGGTACTTTTGCGGTGTGTGAAACACTTACTGAATATATTGATCTCGAGGTAACAGGTTTCGCAGAGCATATTTTCTATTTCCTGCCATCAGTAGCTATAGAAGGTACCACCACCAGGATTTCTGCACAAGACAGTGTGGGATATAAATATTTTTATGTCAATTTCGATGGCATTACGACCGGTACTTACACGCCAACAGGACAGGAGATTGCGTTCAAACTGCCATCAATGGTGAATGTTCATTCAACATCAGTAACAATTGATGTAACCTATTATGGAGGCCCGGGCGATTATATCCAGGGAAATGTCAGCGGCACTGTAAACACAGGTCCAAATGCAGGAAATATTGAATATCCATTCACCGGGACATTTTCTGTGAAAAGAGAATAGCGATTGAAAAAAGTATAATGTTTAATTGAATGGGTGAGATTTAATTAAGCGTAGAGGTAGGAAGCGAATTCCTACCTCTTTTTTTTCAACAATTTCAAAAAGTCATACAAACTAAGTTTCATAAATTAAGAGCCGGTTCTTAAATGTCCGAAGTTCATTCTGCAATCTGTCCATGCGTTCCAGGAGATGAGTGATTGCTTCGATGCCTTCCATGTTGATGTCAAGATCATAGTGAAGCCGTATCATCCGTTCTATATCTTTTATCTTGTTACCTGCTATGTACGAAGTGTCTTCTACTACAATGATTTCAGTGAGTCCATGATCGA
>JBDUDG010000234.1:0-5482 GCA_040003045.1 Saprospiraceae bacterium
GTGGTGTGTAATTATTAAAAAGATGATGAACGTATTCAGGAATATCAAAATGCTTGCGATACAGTCCAGCTACAATATGCTGGTAGAAATAAAGTGACGGAAAGCCCTGGACTTCAATCAGTTTTGGAACTATCTCTCCATTCTTTCCTTCGCAAAGTCCGAAATCCATCTGGAGGAATGTAGTGTGTGCATCTTCATTTGGCACCCGGTATTCATCACTGAGTGAGGGTTCTGTAAGCGCTTTAAAATCCGGTCTCAGTAAAACATTTTTGATCTGGTGACAGGCATCAAATATTTTATCAGAAAGATAGCCCGGAATAAAGACAGGTGTTTCGGCAATGCGGAAGCCGGGAATGTGATCAAACTGGCTGTATAAATCTTTTAAAAATGCCTGGTATCGCTCCTGTGAAAAATGTTTGTTGTATCGTGCTCTAATATCGGGGATCATAGGGGCAAGATAAGAAAGGGATTTTGGATTTACGATTTACGATTTACGATTTACGATTTACGATTTTGGATATAATTTAAGGCCTTCGTTCTATTGCAAACTCAGAAGGATAGATTTCCTGACTCAAGCTATATGTGATCAGTTAATAAATCAAAATTAAGCATCAAGATTCAGTTCCTGAATTATAAAATTCAGACTCTTAAATTCAAGGTAGAATCCGTAAAAATAGTAGAGGCCCTGCAATCCAAAATCGTCAATCCAAAATCCAAAATAATTATCCGTTTACAACTAAAGGCTGCGCATCGGAATGCGTCATGATGTGATCGATGGCATCGCTTAGAAATCCGGGAAGGATATGATCACGTGTGATCGTCAGCCTGTCAGGATGAATCGCATTGTGCATCATCTCTTCATAGGTATTGGAACCATACGTTTTGAGGATCATATCTTTTTTGTCCCTGCGACGGAGATACATGAGCATGCCGTCGGGATGTGCTTCAGGATGAAATTGTGTTCCAAACCATTCTTTAGAAAAACGAATTGCCATCAACGCTTTTTCAGCGATGTTTTTATCCTCTGTTTTTTCGATGGCTGTGATGACAGCGCCTAATTGATTCAGCTTCGACTGATCCGGATGGATGACTTCATATTTTCTGAAATCGGCACCATAGAACGGATCATTGAGTGCTTTGAATAAAGGTTCTTTTTCGCCTGCTTCGGTTTTGTCAACAGGCACTATACCAAATGACTCCTTATCACGAAGCATGATTTTACCAATGCCAAGGTGATCGCAAATCATTTGGAAGGAATGGCAGATAAAGAACACATATTTCTTCTCATCGCCTGATGCATTGTGTTCCCATATCCGATCCAGGAGTTCATAATATTCTTTTTCCCAACCGCCTTCATATTCGAGAGGATTGCCAGGGCCACCTGATGAAATGTATATATCGAAATCAAGGCCAGGCATTTCTTTTTTGTGGCGCACATCAAATACTTCATAATCAATGATGGCAAAGCGGTCAGCTATCCGTTTGATACTGGCAATACCCATGTTTTCACAGTTATTGTTCATGTCAAGTATGGCCAATCTTACAGGATAATTCATCCTCATGTCGTCAGGGGCAAGTAAAGTGAGACCGGAAAGATACGGCATTTCTTACTTTGGCATTTTGCCTTCCACGGAGGCCTTGATGAAATTGCCCCAGTTGATATGGGATTTGTTGGCCTTATGTTCGAGGGCTTTTTCAATAGCCATCTCTGCTGCATTTTCCACTACCCATTCGAAATTTTCTTCGCCTACACTACTGAGATCTGCATCTGGTGCAGGATTACAATAGTCGATTGCATAAGGAATTCCTCCACGAACAGCAAATTCAACTGTGTTAAATTCATAGCCAAGTGCGTGATTGATTTTCAGTACGAGCTTGTGAATTTCCTTCATCAGTTTTGGATCTTCGATGGCAGGCTTGTCAATATAGCGGAGGTGATGCGGATTGCGTGGCTCATACGGCATCAGCCTGACCCTGTCGCCACCTAAAAAGTAGCAGCGGAAATAAGCATCGAAGTCAATATTCTCCTGCAGCATCATGACCAGCTGACCGGTCTCATTATATTTTGAAAAGAGATCTTCAAAGCTGGTGACTTTGTATACACTCTTCCATCCACCGCCTGAGTGAGGCTTCATATACATTGGAAATCCTCCGAGATACTCAGCTACCATTTCCCAATCCATGGGAAACTTGAGATTGCGGAATGACATCTCTGATGTATCATCAGGACGAGTGTGTGAAGGAAGCAGAACTGTTTTTGGAACCGGAACTTTAATTTGTTCAGAAAGACAATTGTTGAAAAATTTTTCATCAGCGCTCCACCAGAATGGATTGTTGATCACAGCAGTTCCTGTCAGTGCTGCATTTTTCAGATAAGCGCGGTAAAAAGGAACATCCTGGCTGATTCTGTCGATGATGACAGCATAACCTGATGGCTTGCCCTGGATGAGTTCATCCACTGTTACAAATTCAGCTTCAACACCTTTAACGCCTTTGCTATTGACTCTTTCTACGAAAGCAGGTGGGAATGAATTTTCCTTTCCGAATAAAATTCCAATTTTCTTCATGTTGATTTTTGTATACTACAATGTACGAAAATAATAAAGCTATATATTATCCTCTAATTACGCAGTCCGGCAAATTGGTATTTACACAATAAATATCAGCACATGGAATGCATAATTTTAGCATGCAATTCACTGTTGAAATAAATTCCGTGCAATTACCGGTTAAAAAATGAATGTTGTGTCTTCTTAAAGAGCAACAACACTATTTTCTTCAGCTGCTACACCGCTATGGATGAATTTGTCGGCTTCTTTTTCATTGATCCAGCGCTCGCCATCCACCAGGTAACGGAATTGATATTCGTGACCGATTTCGAGTTCTATAGTTTTTGAAAATGAACCATCTTTCAGCTTCTTCATGGTATCCTCTGATGGATCCCAGTTATTGAATTCGCCAAGGATAGCTACTTCTTTTCCGCCATTGATCACTTCAGATGCAATGGTAAATGTAACCTTGCATAAAGGTTTTGACTTTGAAAATTGTTTCTTAAGACTCATATTAATTTGTGATTTTTCTTTTTGGCATTTTGCCTTTCAGGGCGCAAAGGTAGTTTTTTCCCTTTATAAAATTGGCTATGGTTGTAAAACGTTTGTTAACTCTTTGATTTTGCTGCCATTATAAAGCAATACAGAAATGAATGATCCGATAGACCCTCATTTGCAATAGCGGATTAATTCCAATTTTTTATTTGGGGAATAGAAGTATACCAATATTATAATTGTAAAACCTAATTGCCGAGAAGATTTTTCTTTTGAAGTTCAAAATCATCTTTTGTGATGACTCCTCTTTCTAATAATTCACCGAGGTCACCAATTTTGTCAAGGACTGTTGTGTCGTAGTAGCTTTTTTCTTCAAGAAGGTCAGGCTGTGGAGCGGTTATATGAGTGATCTGGCGATATCCATTCTGGACAAATGACTCAAATTCAGGCTGAGCTCTCAACCAGGTTAAAGCCTCATTGTGATAGATCTCTTCAAATTCCTGGAACCCAAAATCGACTGCGCTGGCGAGATGAAAATAAGCTTGTTTGGAATCTTTGGCCATGGAATAGCAGCAAGCCAGCATGAAATGAGTTTGGGGATCATTGTAATCATACTGCAGCGCATCTTCAAAATATTTCCGTGACTGATTATAATCACCGGATCGATATGCTATGAATGCATCTTTGATCAGATACCCGCCTCTTGACTTGCGCACTGTTGCGGAATCATTTTGTCTGCGGTTGCTGCTTTTCAACTTTTCCTTTCTTTGCTTTGGATGACTGAAGGCGATCCCTTTATTGTACTTCGCGTTGAATTCTGCTTTAGGCATGACGAAAAACAGAATTCCTTCTATCACGGAAAGTGTTCCGAGTGCTGCAAATAATAACCCGCCGGGCTCGCCTTCTTTTATTGCAAGAATGAGGGCGAAAAAGAAAGCTGCGAAATTGAGGATCCCCAGAAATCTTTTACCCAGATAAAATCTATGAGCGCCCCATAAACCCAATGTCATGGCAAGCACTCCTGCAACCGTTTTTGATTTTTCGCCGACAGCTAAATTCTGCACAGGCAAATTGTAGGAGGCCGGTGGAACATTGGATGGATTGGACGACGTCCTGACCAACATTTTCTGATTGCGGATGACGGGGAGGGCCATGCCTTTACTTGAAATAGCATATAGTGGTGTGTCACCTGCTAAATTTTTTAGCTGATAATTGCCCACATGAATGGCCTGAAGCCATGCGTGATTGCGTATGTCTTCGAATACACGTTCGGAGATGAAGACACCTCCAGGTTCGCAAACAGGTTCTATGCGAGCGGCGACATTTAATCCATCACCAAAAGCGTCTGTGCCGTCGTAGCTGATATCACCGACATGGATGCCGATACGGACGGGGACTTCGGGATCCTTCTTGTATTCTATCTGCATTTCGACGGCGCATTCGACGGCATTGACACTGCTGTGGAAGATACTGAGAGTGCCATCGCCGAAAAATTGGAGGACTTCTCCACCGTATTTCTCGTGTTGTGCGAGGAGGATGCTCCTGTGTCTGGACCGGAGCAGGAGTGCGCGGTCTTCATTGATGTGCATGAGGTGAGTGTAGCCTACGATATCAGTGAAAACGATTGCGGCTAGCTGGCGCTTGAATTTTCCTTCCATTATGAAGGGTAAAGATAATCGGGAAGAAAGGAATGGGAGAATTAATAAAAAACCTTGAAAACAGAAAAAATATTCAAAAAGTGGTCATGTTTTAGGTGGTTCGAGACACTACCTGTGACAGGAATCTTCATATTGGTTTTCGACGAAATCAGTACTGATTCCATATTTAATTCACCAGTAAATTTACCACCATGGCATTCAAAAGGACCTACCACTACACAGAGGAGGAGCAGAGATTGTATTTATATGCATTTGCCATTTCATACCCTGTGAGGCAGCGAATACTAAAAAGATTGAAACACAATGACCAACTAACCGTTCAGGAACTTTTCAAGGGACATCGTATCGCTAAATCCACATTTTCAGGCCACCTTAAAATCCTTAGAGAATCGGGACTTGTAATTTGTCATGAAGAATATCCCCACACCTACTATTGTCTTGATTTGAAAATGTTGGAAGACGCTATCAGATATTTGGGAGATTTTATGAAAGACGATATGGGAATTGGTCAATAATCTAAGATTGAAAGTGAGTTCGGTTTTCACCGAAATCAGACTTAACCAGAATTGGAAACTTTGTCAGTTCGGTTTTCGCCGAAATCAGACTTAATCAGAATTGGGACAGTGCCAGTTCGGTTTTCGCCGAAATCAGACTAAATAAGAATCGAAAACTTTGTCAGTTCGGTTTTCGCCGAAATCAGACTAAATCAGAATTGGAAACCTTGCCAGTTCGGTTTTCGCCGAAATCAGACTTAATCAGAATTGGAAACCTTGTCAGTTC
>JBDUDG010000235.1:0-5471 GCA_040003045.1 Saprospiraceae bacterium
TCAATGGAAATCTCTCAGACCTGGTTTCGTATTCAGCCAGTGGAGGAATATCAGCAGGTTTTGCAGGCATCTGCAATCCGAATCCGGATTTGAGCAAATGTTTTTGCAGCATTAACTCTGGCTATTCAAATGTTCCCACGTTTAGTTGGTCGGTCATGGTCATCACTCACGAAATGGGTCATCTGCTCGGTTCACATCACACACACGCCTGTGTATGGAACGGAAATAATACTGCTATTGACGGATGTGCCGGAGTCGTGGAGGGATCGTGTCCATTACCAGGCAACCCTGTTCAGGGAGGAACTATAATGAGCTATTGTCATTTGCAAAGTTGTGGAATCAATTTTACGTTAGGTTTTGGACCTCAGCCTGGAAATATAATTCGCCATACTGTGAATGCTGCAGGAAATTGTCTCACACCGCCGGGCCCACCTCCACCACCTCCACCACTCCCTTCGTATTGTGCTTCGACAGGTACCAATTCTAATTTCGAATATATTAAAAAAGTTGTTCTCGGATCCATCAGCAATCTCAGCGGAAATAATAGTGGATATGGTAATTATATTTCACTTAGTACAAATCTAAATGCAGGCTCCAATATTATCGAATTAACACCAGGCTATAAGGGAAATGCTTTTAATGAAACATGGCGAGTCTGGATTGATTACAATAATGATCATGACTGGTTGGACGCTGGTGAACAAGTTGCACAAGGCTCAGGCACTGTACCTATCAATTTGAGCTTTATTGTGCCAACCAGCAATATCACATACACAACCCGAATGAGGGTTTCTATGCAGTTTAACTCACCATCTCCGGTTTGTGGTTCATTCACTTATGGTGAAGTTGAGGATTACACAGTTGTGATCCTTGGGACAGCCCCACCTACTTGTACGGACGGCATACAGAATCAGGGAGAGACTGGCGTGGATTGCGGTGGACCGTGCACTCCATGCGCACCTGTTCCAAATTCAATTTTACTTGCCAGTTATTTTGAAACCGGTTGGGATAGCTGGATAGATGGTGGCTCTGATGCCAACAGAGTCAAAAGCGTAAATTCATGGGAAGGCTCCTATTCAATAAAGCTTGATGGCAATGCAGGAACACAATCATCTATGACTTCGCCGGTATTCAATCTTTCGAAGGCTATCGGTGTACAGATCAGTTTCCATTTTTATACAGTCAGTATGGAATCTGGTAAAGATTTTTTGGTACAATATAAAAATAGCAAAGGGGGCTGGTCCACCATTGGAACCTATGAAATAGGAAGAAATTTCAATAATAATACATTCTATACTTCAACTATTGTAGTGCCAAATTTTGTCCAGGATACCGCTGGAAGCTTCAGGATACAGTGTCATGCCGGGGATATCTCAGATCAGATCTTTGTGGATGCTGTGATCATTTCAGGACTCAATGGATCTTCGCTGATTGAACCAGGGTTGAATATTCAGGAAGATGGATTAAAACCGGGTCGGTCAAATTATGATATTGATTCTGACAATAAGGATTTGAGCGTTTATCCGAATCCTGCACAAGATGTTTTGAACATTCAATTCGATGGAAAAATTCAGGCAATCAGAATTTTTTCACTTGAAGGGAAAGAATGGATATTTGATAAAATTAATGACGAGAGGAACACTATTGATATCAGTTACTTATCACAAGGGATTTATTTCCTTTCTGTTCAGTCAAATGGAGAATGGTATCCTACCAGGTTTAGTAAGATGTAATCCCTATATTTATCTTAATAAAATAAAAAGGCAATGTTCCACTAAATGTCGGAAGGTTGCCTTTTCTTTTATTTTTTTCTTCAATTATTATGGAACGCCTGATTATGGACCAGAGCTGCTCCGCACTTAGCACATTTTCCAGCTACACCAGCTCCACCCGGATCTCCATTGGGACAGATGAAATGATAAACGCCTTTTGAGTTTTGTGCTTCAGTATGTGTTGGCACGGCCATGTGAGTGACAGGATCAATTCTCATTTGTGGTTCTGCTACAGGATGTCCTTTGTCGAATGCATCATTGTGCACGTAGGCTGTTCCGCAGACGGGACATTTTCCTTCTGATGCACTGCCACTTCCTTTGCAATGGTTTGGACAAATATAATGTTGCTCACCGGCAGCTGCTACCGAAACCGTGTCGGCAGGAATTGAATTTTGAGATGCAGTTGTATTTGTTGAAGTTGCATTCTCTTCAACGGCGGGAACCTCTTTTTTCGAATTACAACTGATCACTATGGCAATGGAAGTGAATAACAGGAGCATATAAAAGTGCATGGGTTTCATAAATGATGACTTTAAAGTGGTTGGTACTGAAATACGATTTTAAACAGTAAAGATACTGTTCGGGCCAATATTGGATCATTGAGAAAGTACAGGATGTAGTTTTAAAATTTACAAAGTGCGGAAAATGATCGTCATTTATCCGGAAATTCATTTCGTCGAAATACGAAATGATTCTTTACATATCTTTGATAATCAGCATTCTAAACTCTATTTCCCCTAAATATTTCAGCCGTAATAAATCAGAATGCAACCCTCAAACATTAATACTGTCATTAACCCTGAATTAAGATGCGACAAAACGGATGTATTCAGAAGCTGAGTCCTCTCTGATAGCCTCATGCCTCAAAGGCAAAAGAATGGCACAGCACACGATGTACAAGCGGTATTGCGATGCCATGTACAATGTTTGCTACCGGATCATTGGTAATGAAGGCGAGGCTGAAGATGCATTACAGGAGTCCTTTCTTGATATTTTCAACAGACTTGATACATTCCGTGGAGAGTCAAGTTTGGGTGCCTGGATCAAAAGAATCGTCATCAATCATTGTCTGAACGAACTCAAACGACGAAAGATAAACTTTGAGGCGCTGGATGATCTTATGAAAGAAAGTATCATAGACGATGCAGAGCCAATTTATGATAATGAATATGATGTGAAAAGAGTGAAGACCGCTATCATGAAATTACCAGATGGCTACAGGCAAGTGCTTACACTCTACCTGATCGAAGGATATGATCATGGAGAAATAGCAAACATACTCGGCATACAAGAAACAGGATCAAAATCACAATACAGTCGCGCAAGAGTAAGACTGAGAGAAATATTAAATCAACCATCGGGATCATGAATAGCAGACCATCATTAGAGGATTTTATCAGGCAACATCGAAATGAATTCGATGATCTGAAAGCACCTGACAGAATCTGGAAGAAGCTGGATCATCGTAGTGCCGGTTTACATCAATTTTGGAAATGGACGGCTGTCGCTGCGAGTGTTTTACTCCTGATTTCGATTGGATATATATTCGGATCGAAGATTAGCCGAGGTCCGGATGTTGCCGGATGGAGTGAATACAAGGAAACCGAACAATATTATGAATCCCGCATTCAGTCTAAAATGGATAAAATCAAAACACTAAATGTAAGTGATGAAGTCATGGGTGATATCCAGGTGCTTGACGATGTGTATCAACAATTGAGGGCACAATTGCTCGAAGATCCCAATGCTAATTCACAAATACTATTGAACGCGATGATCCGGCATCAACAACAAAAGCTTGACATCATGGAAAAAATATTAACCAGAGTAGAGAAATACAAACCAAATGAAAAGCATAGTCGTGAAATGTAGTCTCCTTTTGCTCCTTGTTCCTTTTTTTGCATTTATGCTGAAAGACAGTGAGCATGTAGAGAAAAAGGTCAACAGGGAATTTACTATCCAGCCAAATGGATATGTTACGTTGACTAATAAATATGGTTCACTTGATGTTGCTATTGGTGAAGACAACCAGGTGAAAATAAATGTCACCATCTCTGCAAAAGCATCTTCAGAGAAAAAAGCACAGGAGGCTGTGGACAGAATTAGCATTGATTTTGAAGAAGGAAATAATCGCGTACAAGCTACCACTAACATTGAATCAGCTAACGGATGGCTATCCTGGTTCAACTTTGGAAAAACCGAAATGGAAATAAACTACCAGGTACTTGTCCCGAAGGATATCTATCTGGATCTGACCAATAAATATGGTGATATCTATATGGAATCTACTGACCGTGATTTAAAGATTGAATTGGCCTATGGAAATATTCGTCTTGGTGATGTGAATGCGAATCTCAAAATGGATATGTCTTACAGCGAAGGCAATATTTCCCAAATCAAAGATGGTGATATCACGCTAAAATATTCCGATCTCGAAATGGAAGATGGGCAGAATGTAACGATGAATAACAGATACGTTGATCTCAAAACAGGCTCCATCCAAAAATTAAATCTAGAATCTGCCTACAGCAACCTGAAGTCCGTGTCGATAGGACAGTTTGAATACAATGGAAAATATGATGATGTAGTACTTGATCGGGCAGGTTCAGTTCATGCAGAAACAGCTTATACCGATATCGTGATTGATGAAGTTGAGAAAGGCGGTGATTTTGATATGCGGTATGGAGATTTGCAGCTGAAACAAATACATCGTGGTTTTTCAAATATCAATATCAATACCTCTTATACGGGTGTTGAAATTGAATTAACTTCTGATGCATCATTTTCCATAGATGCTGAAACAAACTATTGTGATATCAGCCATCCCGAATTGAAAATTATGGAAGATTCGCAAAGGGAGTTGAGTGCCACACTTGTTGGATCGCGTGGCGTCGGTGGTGGAGAAATAAAAGCGAGAATGTCTTATGGGGAATTAAATATTGAAACCGCAGATAAAAACTCACCTGCGAAACCATAGAAATTGTATTTGGGCTTGCAGTTGCAAAAAAATTAAATCGAATATAAATATGTGAATTTTATTGTGATATACAGGTCAAATATTGAAAACTTAAAACTGCAGGAAAGTGGTTTCTGCATGAAGCTGCAAGCATCTGGAGGAGGTATTTTAAATGGATCATGAACATGAATAAGGGTTTTAAGTTGAAAACTTAAAATACCATGAAGAGAATGATTATTGATATCCTTGAGCCTGCAAGTGAAATAATTCCGCATACAAACCATTTTTGTTCAGGAGTTCCTCATGCGTACCTAATTCGATCATTTCTCCACGTCCCAGTACGAGTATTCGATCAGCCATTCGGACTGTACTAAAGCGATGTGAAATGATGACAGCACTTTTTCCGGAAGTCAACTCTGAGAAGCGCTTGAACACTTCATATTCGGCACGCGCATCAAGGGCAGCTGTTGGTTCGTCGAGGATTACAATCAGTGCATCGCGCATGTAAGCTCTTGCCAGGGCAATTTTCTGCCATTCGCCTCCTGAAAGATCGACACCTTCAGCAAATCGTTTTCCAAGCATTTGATCATAACCTGCAGGAAGTTTGCGGATGACAGGATCAGCAAGACTCTTTTCTGCGGCATTATAGATTTGAGGTTTGTTCTCTGCATCTTCGATCTGGCCAATCGCTACATTTTCACTCGCTGTAAAATTGAAGCGGACATAATCCTGAAATATTACCC
>JBDUDG010000236.1:0-5461 GCA_040003045.1 Saprospiraceae bacterium
TATAAATATATCTGCATCGAGGGTAATATTGGTTCGGGAAAGACGACCCTTTGTGAGCTGATATCTAATACTTATCCAGCGCAACTGTTGCTCGAACAATTTGATGATAATCCTTTCCTTCCTTTTTTCTATCAAAATCCGGAACGGTACGCATTTACAGTAGAATTGTTTTTTATGGCTGAGCGTCATAAACAGCTTTCGCAGGTTACTCTTCAGCACGATCTTTTTTATGATTTTACAGTGGCTGATTATTGTTTTTGGAAGACACTGATCTTTGCCCGAAAAAACCTGGATGAAAAAGAATACAAACTTTTTCAGCGGCTGTTTACAATGCTAAATGTAACATCTCCAAATCCTGATTTACTGATATATCTCCATCGGACTCCCAAAAAATTACTGCAGCAAATACAACTTCGTGACCGTGGTTATGAAACCGGGATCACAGTACAATACCTTCAAAACATCCAGGATTCATACTTTGAATTCTTTTACAGCCAGGCGACCTATCCGATCGTGATCGTTGATATTGAGGACCTTGATTTTGTGAATGATGCGACGCACCTCGAAGAAATGGAAAAAATTATTTTTAAAGAATATCGGACGGGATTACACAGGATCAGCCTGCGTCTTTGATATCGTACTTCAAAAAAAAATTTTACATAGCTATTCTCCAGATAATTCTAGTTTCCAAAATCCATCTATTTTGGCCCGAACAAGAATCGCCTTATTTAAAAATTTTAATTCAAGGATAGTAATGGATGAAACATCTACCTCTCCTTTGCCGGCTTTAGGAATTGGAAAAATTACTGGGTCTTTTTTAATTTTTTCAAGCTGCGTGCGGTATATCAGGTTAGCCTCGTCCTCGATTTTTTTATCAATCCTTGAATTTAGAAAAATCTGGGCAAACCATCCTGCGCTTTTCACCCATATATTTTTACTGTTGGTTTGGAGCTTGACATCTTCGATCAAAAGCAATTGCTGACTCGCATCCCACACAGGTCTGGCGGCCAATTCTATAGAAGAACCTTCCTTTTCCAGAATATCGGCTTCAAGGATCAGCAATTCTGTCTGAATACTCAATTGAAGATTGCTCAGGTGATTTTTTTCATCCAGCGCGATGACGATATTTTTCCGGGAAAGGAATTGATGTATCCACGCTTCCTCCAGGATGATTTCCACCTGTATGGAAGAACAATCGGGCGTGGATAATTTATGAGCATCTTCATTCATGGTTAAATGTCTATTTTTCACACCAAATTATCATGTGTTATAAGATGGTTTCCAAAATAATCTTGTCGATCTTGTTGTCTATCCTGCTTTTGTCAAATGCAAACGGCCAACGAAAAAAGGTAAATGTACCCACTTATAACCCGGTCGACACCTCATTGTTCCATACGATTGAATGGCGCAACATCGGTCCTTTCAGGGGTGGCAGATCTGCAGCAGTAACCGGAGTCCGTGGAAAACCAAGTCTCTATTATTTCGGATCTACGGGTGGTGGCGTCTGGAGAACAAAAGATGGCGGCCAGACCTGGGAAAATATATCGGATGGATTTTTCGGAGGCAGTATTGGTGCAATTGAAGTCGCACCATCAGATCACAATGTCATATACGTAGGTGGAGGAGAAGAAACTGTAAGAGGAAATGTATCAGCAGGGACTGGCATGTGGAAAAGTAACGATGCAGGACAAAGCTGGCAACATATAGGGCTTGAACATTCTAAACACATTCCCCGGGTAAGAGTGGATCCTCACGATGCGGATATTGTGTATGCAGCAGTCCTTGGCGATTTATTTAAAGACACCAAGGAAAGAGGAATCTATAAGTCCATTGATGGTGGTAAAACATGGCGTCAAACTTTATTTGTCAATGAAAGAGCGGGTGCAGTAGATCTGATCATCGACCCCACTAATTCACGTATCCTTTATGCCTCTACTTGGAGAGTGCAGCGGAATGCATACGAGCTCAGCAGCGGAGGTGATGGATCTGCTTTATGGAAGAGCAAAGACAGTGGCGAAACCTGGCAAAATATTTCTGCAAATCCCGGCTTGCCAAAAGGCATCTGGGGAATTTCAGGTATCACCGTTTCACCGGTAAATAATAATAGACTTTGGGCAATTGTTGAAAATGAAAATGGTGGTGTTTTCAAATCTGATGATGGAGGAAAAACATGGACCAAAACAAATTCCGAACACAATCTTCGGCAAAGGGCCTGGTATTATTCACGCATCTATGCTGATCCGGCTTCGGAAGATATCGTGTACGTAGTCAATGTATCGTATCATAAATCAAGTGATGGTGGCAGAACGTTTTCATCCTATGGTGCAAGTCACGGAGATCATCACGATCTGTGGATCGATCCTGACAATCCCCAGCGAATGATAATAGGGGATGATGGAGGTGCACAAGTGAGTTATGACGGCGGTGAAAATTGGTCGACCTATCACAATCAGCCAACAGCTCAAATCTATCGCGTTACGACAGACAATCATTTCCCTTATCGTATATACGGAGCCCAACAGGATAACAGTACCGTCAGGATCGCCAGTCGAAAAAACGGCGGCTCAATCGATGAAAGTGATTGGGAGGCTACAGCAGGTTGCGAGAGTGGATGGATAGCTGTAGACCCTGCAAATGATGACATTGTATATGGAGGTTGTTATGATGGCGTAATAGACAGGCTGGATCATAAAACTGGTTTTAGCCGAAATGTCGATGTGTGGCCAGATCTTCAGATGGGTCATGGAGCAGAAGGAGGCAAATATCGTTTTCAATGGAACTTTCCGATCTATTTTTCACCCAATGATCCAAAGAAATTGTATGCTGCATCCAATAATCTACATGTGACCACTAATGAAGGTCAAAGCTGGACAACGATCAGTCCTGATCTTACAAGAAATGACACCTCAAAATTGAAAGCATCAGGGGGACCTATCACCAAAGACAATACATCAGTAGAATATTATTGCACCATCTTCACTATGGCCGAAAGTCCGCGAGTAAAGGACTTACTATGGGTGGGAAGTGATGATGGTCTCATCCATGTCTCAAGGAATGGCGGTTCTGCGTGGCAAGATGTCACACCGGCAGCCCTTCCAAAGTGGATCATGATCAATTCCATAGAAGCTGATCCTCATTCTGATGGTGGTGCATATGTCGCAGCAACTATGTATAAATGGGGCGATTCCAAACCGTATTTATTGCGAACAAAAGATTATGGCCAAACTTGGCAGCTGATCAATACGGGAATTGATACTAATCATTTTACCCGCGTGATTCGATCTGATCCATCCAGCAAAGGAACGCTATATGCAGGAACAGAATCCGGAATGTACATCAGTTTCGATGATGGGGATCATTGGCAGCCATTTCAATTGAATTTACCTATAGTTCCAATCACTGATCTTGCGATAAAAAACAATAATCTTATTGCAGCTACTGAGGGAAGAAGCTTTTGGATATTGGATGATCTCAACCAGGTAAGGCAATTGAAGTCTGCGGGCCTTACAGATTTTAAAGTTTTTCAACCGGAAGATTTTTATCCTTTGAGGGGTTATTCGGGCAGGAGTTTTTTAGGAGGAACAAATTATTCCGGAGGTCTGAATGCATGGTATTTTCTTCCGGACTCACTGAAGAAAAATGATACATTAGCCATCACTATTTTTTCCGCTTCGGGTGATACAATTGTTTCTTATAATACTGCTGCTCCAGAAAAAGAAAAGGACTATAAAATCGAGCCTAAAAAAGGTATGAATAAATTGAATTGGGATATGCAGTACAAACCTGCTAAAGGTTTTGATGGAATGATATTATGGGGAGGTGGTCTTGGTGGGCCCAGAGCAATTCCTGGAAAGTATTCCGTTGAATTCAACTACAATCACATGCTAACCAGGAAATCATTTTCAATACTTCCTGATCCAAGGTTACCAACTACTGCAAATGATTTTAACCTGTATGAACAATTTGCAACACAGGTCAGAGATAAATTGACTGAGGCTAACAAAGCCATCATCAGTATTCGAGACATACGACAACAACTGAATAATTACAAAGAACGGATACCCAAACAGGATAGCCTGAAAAAAGAAATTACTAAAATAGACAGTGTCATGACCAAAATAGAAGAGGCGCTGTATCAGACAAAAAACAAAAGCGGTCAGGATCCGCTAAATTTTCCGATTCGTCTCACTGATAAGCTTGCATACCTCAATAGCATTCTAGGTAATGGAGAATATCCCCCAACAGAACAAGCCTATGCAGTACGTAAGGAACTGGAAGAAGATATCGATATGCAATTAGCCAAATTCCTGAAGGTTAAAACCGAAATGCTGCCTGCATTTAACAGGCTGGTGAGGGAAAAAGGAATTGATGCCATTATCGTAAAGGAATAATTTCAAAAAGAATATTCTCCTGTGATTGAATGACAGGCCCTAATGTTAAATGTCTTGCAATTTTAGAAAGAAAGGGATAAATTTATTCCACCAGTCATTTTTTTTGAATCCAGTTGTAAAACAATCCACGATGTCATTCAATCCAGCCATCCATAATCGGAAATCTATCCGTTTGAAAGGAATTGATTATGCAAAACCAGGTTTCTATTTTATCACCGTATGCATTCAAAATCGAAAAAACCTATTAGGCATTAACAGTAATGAAATCATGGTTCCCAATGACCCTGATAAAATGGTAGAGAGATGGTATTTTGAATTGGAAAACAAATTTCAGGACATTAAATGTGGTCCCCACATCGTGATGCCAAATCATTTCCGTTGCATTATCGAAAATTTAGGATATAATAAATCCTGTGGCATTATTCGAATAATGGACAACTGTACGGACGAACCTATGTGCTCGCCTTCAACTGAAAACGACGAACAAATACAATTGCGTGGTGACGATTTGGGCGAACATCTTGATCCCGTCGAACATCGTGATGATTTAGGCGGATGTTTTGATGATGTGGGAAAACATTTTGGGATGTTGGGCGAACGCCATGATGTGGACGAACAATATGGCATCCCGGGCGATGGTTTTGGCATCCCGGGCGATGGTTTTGGCATCCCGGGCGAACACATAGGTTCGCCCCTACATCGTGTAATGCAATGGTTCGGAACCATGACGACCAATGAATATATCAGGGGCGTTAAAACATTTGCATGGGAACGATTTGAAAAAAAATTTTGGCAACGTGGTTATTGGGAACACATTATCCGAAATCGATCTGAACATGTGCGTATTACTAATTATATCCTGAATAATCCTAAAAAATGGAACAGCGATACATTCAGAAATACCTGATTGGCAGTTCATTTCAGACGAAACCTACCTTTTTGGAACTCTAATGCGTCTGATATATTACTTTTGCGGCATATATGAATATTTATGCAGGAAACTGAACAGGCTGTAGATTTCAAGATAGCGGCCCAACTGGGTCTTTCGAAGGAGGAGTTTGAGCTTATCA
>JBDUDG010000237.1:0-5455 GCA_040003045.1 Saprospiraceae bacterium
CATGGAGTTTTTGTTTTGATCTCATCACAAGAGGTACACCGGATTGTTTAGGTGATTCTACAAAACATGATCTTAAACTTGGGTATTATACATTTGCTGATGGCGAAATTGGTTCGTGGACAGGAGGCCCTTCTGTTTGCGCTTATGATCAGCCCGTCAAGTTGACACTCAAAGCGCTCTGTGGAAAGGTGTCAAGACGCACTTCGGAAATATTGCCTGATCTGTGTTCAGGAGATATTTTTCAATTCCGCATTAGCGAAGATAATGTCAGCACCTGGGAGTGGAATATTAGTCCTGCTCGAGCATTGCCACTTCTGTCGTACACAGGCGAAAATAGTTTTGTAATTGAAGGAAGAGTAAAGACGTTGCAAAATAAACCTGTACATGTCACCGGAATATTCATCGGACATGTGTCGGGTACGAATGACCTGATCATTAAAAAGATTTATTTCAATATAAAGCCTTGCGGGTTTAATGTTGACACTCTCCCATATGAAGGAAATTATAAATTAACCCACGAAAATTTATTATTTCCTCATGATCCTATCAGTGATAACCTTATTACAAAACGAACGTCCAGCCAACCTGATCAACCACTAAAAATTTATCCCACGCCATCTTCTGATAAGATAACTGTTGAGTGGTTTTCTCCTTTGCAAAGCGATGCAGTGATTCAAATGTTTAATACTGATGGAAAAATAATTAGAACTGTCCCTGCGGTTAAGAATGACATCAGGATGAAAGTGGTTGATATAAAGGATTTAGAGCCCGGGATTTATTTTGTCTATATGAATGGTAGTGTGGGAATGTTGGTAAAGATCTAAGATATCTTTTTCATTTCTTTCATCTCCACAATGTGTCCTCACTTTTCTCACTTTTTACTTTTTCACAAGATGAAGGTCGCTTAACTGTGGTATCATTTTTGCCCTACACCTCTTTTGCCTTAACCTGATAAGGGTATGAACGTATTGATCTACGGCCAGTTTTATAAGCCGAATCATAAGGAATGTCTTTTTGATGTCGTGACAGCTATCCGGCAAGAAGGCATTACGGCTTATGCCGACCTGGATTACTGGGTGCAGGTAGATCCGGCGATCAAAAATGAAAGCAATGTGCTGGTTTTTGAGGGATTTGATAAAGCGGATATCGATGTGGTCCTGGCACTGGGAGGTGATGGCACAGTACTCCATGCCATTGCGCTGGTCAATCAATTACCTATTCCGGTTATGGGGATCAATTTAGGCCGGCTTGGATTTTTGTCCAGTATTGAAGGCCGCCTGGGAGGTTTTGCCATACATGAGCTCGCCAAAGGAAGGTATCACTATGATGAACGGGCAATGATCTGTTTAGAAACGGATAGTGATATTTTCATGGACTCGCGAATGGCGCTCAATGATTTTACATTACACAAGAGAGATACCTCATCAATGATCACAATCCATACATACATCAATGGAGAGCTTCTTAATTCGTATTGGGCTGATGGATTGATTGTGGCTACACCTACGGGGTCGACAGGTTATTCGCTCAGTTGCGGAGGTCCGATTATTTTCCCCAATTCGGGGAACCTCATCATAACGCCGGTAGCACCACACAATCTCAGCGCAAGACCAATAGTGATATCTGATACGAGTGTGCTTTCATTTGAAGTAGAGGGCCGTTCCGAAAGTTTTTTATGCACCCTGGATTCTAGATTTGAAACAGTAACAGGTACGACCAAACTTGTGATCCGTAAAGCGGATATCAAAGCGAGATTTATTCAGCTTTATAATTATTCTTTTTTGAAGACGCTCCATGAGAAGCTGACTTTCGGGAAAGATTCACGGAATTGAATCAATGCAACTCAAACTACTTTGCTCACTATACTCACAGGACGCAGCCCTAAAAAATAATTTTAAGATTTGTAAAGATTAATATCCTTGCATTATTTAAATTAATGAAATTAATATTAATACCTGTAGAATTAAATTCGAAATTATTTCATGCTAATCTTCATGAAGGTATTTGTATTGCTATTCCATTAGATCACACAGAGGAGCAACCTAATGCATATTATGCTCCATTGTATGAAGCTTCACCCGTGAGAGCTGGAGACTGGATTGGTGATACACGTGAAGGAAGCAGCGTCAATTTTTATAATCTTAGAATTAATCCGCATGGCAATGGAACACATACTGAATGTGTGGGCCACATAGCCAAAGAACGGTATAGTATTCATCAAGCTTTGGGTACAGAATACACCATTGCGAAATTAGTATCTGTATACCCCAATCAAAAAGAAAATGGAGATCGTGTTATAGATGAATTGGAATGGGAGGAAGGAATTGAAGCCCTTATCATTCGCACGATGCCCAACCATCCAGATAAAAAAGTGCGTCATTACAGTGGAACAAACCCACCCTATTTAGATGCGAAATTAGTTGCGAAAATGGCAGATGATGGTATACAACATTTATTGCTCGACCTGCCTTCAGTAGATCGGGAAGAGGATGGAGGGTTGCTATCGGCCCACAAGGCGTTCTGGACATACCCGGAAAACCCGAGAACAAAAGCGACAATTACGGAGTTGATTTTTGTTGACAATGTGCATCCGGATGGCCTATATTTACTACAGATACAAATCGCTGCCCTTGAGCTGGATGCCAGCCCAAGCCGACCATGGATCTACCCGCTGAAATGAAATCGCCATTATTCGCTGACCGGTCCGAAACGTACGAAGCCTTCCTGGCGATCGAAGTGACTTCGTATAAGGAGAAGATCCAGTACATCGAAGAGAATTTTTTCATGCTGCGCGAACTCGATGCAGATGAATATTTTGATATGATGGTCCAGTATGCCGAAGCTCTTTTTGAAACAAGCGAATATAGTCGGCAGGCCAGACTTGCAGACCACATCCTTGAAATGAGTATCGAACGGAATATCGTGATGCACCGAGGCCAGGATATCTATTTCGAAACCCTTTTTAAGAAAGCCGCATCCCTGCACAACCTTGACAAAATCGACCAGGCTGTGCACATCCTTAAAGAATTGCTCAAGATCAATCCGGATCACGAGAGTTCAAAACTATTTCTGATCAATTGCCTGATCCGTCAAAAAAAATATACGGTCCGCCCTTATCGGAACATCAGCCTTGCATTGTTATTATTAAGTGCAGCAGTGATTGCATTTGAATTATTGTTTGTAAGGCGACTGTGGCCCACATGGGTGAGCATCATTGAAATGATCCGCAATGGATTGTTCATCACTGGTGTGATACTTCTTGCAGCAGGTGAGGTGATGGTAAGGTATCGTGCTGTGGAAGATGTGTATAGTTTTACGAAAATGTCGAAGAAGAAGAAAGAGGAACATGAAGTCTGAATTGGAGATGAATGAAATCTTTCGTAAGACCGCATTGTCTTTTCCAGGGACGGAAGAAAACGCGCATTTTGAACGGAGGGCGTTCAAGATAACCGGAAGGCGAATATTTGCTACCCTGCAAGAAGATCAGCAATCAGCTAATATAAAATTATCATTGCCTGACCAGGCTACATTTTCGGAATACGATAAGAGAGCAGTATTTCCTTTGCCCAATAAATGGGGCCTGCAGGGTTGGACGACGTTTGATTTGACAATGTTGACAGACGAGATAGTAGCGGAAGCCTTGTATGCGGCTTATATTGAAATGATGGGGAAAAAGGATATTTCCGCTTTAGTCGACATTTGAATAAGATTATATAAGACAATTTTTAATGAATTCAAAATGTCGCTTTCATGAAACATTATTTCTCCTTTGCAATCATGATACTTTTAACATTCTCTGGTTCGTCCCAAACCGTCACTATCTATGGCATCATCACTCATCCCAAGGACAAGAAGGTTTACGTCCGGTATTATAAAGATTATCTGACATGGGAAGAACAAACTATTGATTCTGCAACTTTGGATAAGATGGGAAATTTTTCAATGTCTTTTCCCTGGAAAGGAGCTTATCCTGCCGACTTTTATCATGGAGATGAAATGACCTCAATGTATCTGATACCTGGAGATAGCCTCAAGCTATCGTTGGATACAAAAGCATTTGATGAGACATTGAAGTATGGGGGCAAAGGTTCGGATGTTAATAATTATATGGCTCAAAAGTTTTTGCAGTTCCCCAACGTGTCAGGAAATGAGTACAATTTAGGAGAGAATGATTTTACGAAGTATATAGATTCCGTACATACAGCAGAACTGGAACACTTTAATCAGTATTGGGCAAAGATTCCGCTGAAAAGTCCGGCTGTGGATGCGTTCATGGATTATGCACTGGCTGAAATCAATTATGGATGGGGAGGTGCCAAATCAGAATATCCGGGTTTGTATGCGTATATCAATCAGCTTAAGGAGCCATTGATAGTCTCTGAACATTATTATGATTATATGAAAAAATTGTCTGTCAATAATCCGAAGGCGATGCTTTCAAGTGCTTACCTGGAATATGTAACTGGATATGTGAATAGTGAAACTCGTAAGCTTTTCCAGCAGGATTCCACCAGGAAATACTTTGATGTAAAGCAGGAATTCGTAGAACAGAATTTTTCAGGATCATTAAAAGAATATGTTTTTGCAAACTGGATCTATGATTTGCTAACTGATGAAAATAACATTGCAAAAGCGAAGCCGTTGTTTGAAAAATATATTAAGGCGGTAAAAAATAATATGTATAGTTCCATTCTGGAGCATGTGATGTCAAATGCTTCACTGTTAGCAGTGGGAAATCTGGCACCTGATTTTAAATGTATGGATTTTGATGGAAACATGGTTTCACTCAGTGACTTCAAAGGCAAGGTCGTGTATCTTGATATCTGGGCGAGTTGGTGTGGACCATGCAGAATGGAGATCCCATATGCCAGAAAATTGGAAGGCAAATTGGAAGGAAAGAATGTAATATTCCTTTGTGTATCGATAGATGAGGATGAAAATGCGTGGAGGAAAATTATTGCTGAGAAGGAAATGAAAGGTGTTCATTTGATTTCGAAAGGCAGTTTTGCATCAGATGTGGCTAAGCTTTATAATGTAACGGGCATACCGCATTACATCATCATAGACCAGGAAGGAAACATTGTTAACATTAACGCTAAAAGACCCAGTGAAGGTGTCCAGGAAGAGCTTGAGCAATTAATCAAATGATTGAAGAAATGGGGTATTGTGACATTTTGACAATGGGAAAATATCGAGCAGAAATATTAATCTTAAATTTTTCACTCTTTCCGCACTTACCTTAGCAATGTTACATCCCCCTTGATTCTCTTCTTGGTTCCATCCGCAAGTGTCAGCACAGCAACATATGTATATACATTTGAGCTGAGTGCCTTTCCTCGCGATATACCGTCCCATCCTTCAAAAGTGTTGAGGACGAAATCATCTTTTGAAAATAACATTTGTCCCCAGCGATCGAAAAGCAGAAGCGAATTCACATATGTTTTTTCTGAATAGC
>JBDUDG010000028.1:0-18429 GCA_040003045.1 Saprospiraceae bacterium
ATCATATTTCCGACAGAATTAAAATTTCAAATAGCTATTACAGTTTATCTGGTAATAACAAAATTTCACTTGACTGGAAAAAGCTTAAATATACTGACCGAGATAGATTGATAACAGAAAAGCTAAAATTCCTTATTTCAAATAGTCCCAATTTTTCAAAATTCATTTCAAAAGCATTTTCAATTCCAGATAATATGTCGGTTGAAGATGCAAAGTCATTTACCGGACGACCATTTCTAAAAGACCAAGAACTTGTTCCTACTGGAAAAGCAAAATGTTTTGGTCCAATTCATTTCATCGGAGTATATGGTAGTGCGACAGAAATTCAAGTAAAGAACCTAATCGGCTTTCCAGACATAAGTGCAATTCGTGATGATTTTGGACTTTACGTTTGGGAACAAAACACACACGTTCAATTGGTATTTTTAGTAGACTGTAAAACACCAGAAGCTATTGAGTCAAACTTTTTGTTATTTAACAATTGGTGTGATTCAACGGGAGAATTTGAGAATATAGAAAAGAGAGCAGAAGCAAGGGTTCATATTCTTAAAGCAATAAACGAAGCGAAAAAGATTGCAACAACACTATAACCAATGGACGACAAAACGGCTGTGCATAACAGCACCTACAAAAAATTGGCGGTTCAGTGGTTAAATGAAGCTTTATGCTTCGTATCAAGTTCAGTGCTGGCAGACAGTTTAGTGCTCCGAAATCCCAAGCTTCTTAAACCCGAAACCGTTATGTGCAATTTGAATTTGTTATCATTCTCGAGAAAATGCATTGCCCGATAAATCCTGGCTCACCAGTTTGGTAAACAATTCAATGCCGGCATCGGAGTGCAATTGGTTGTTTTGCACGAACAACCAGCGCACATTCGGACACCCACTCAGGGTTTTAAGATCGGTAATCCGGTTGTGGGAAACATCCAGACGTTCAACCTGTGCTGCATGTAAATCGCTCATGTCAGCGAGTCCACAGTCGACCAGATATAAATCGCCTAATTTTGGAAATCGTGAAAAAAGTGCCAGGTCGGGTATTTTTTTACCTGAAAAGCGGAGCGCTGTCACATGGCCTTTTTGTACACAGATGCGAAAACCTGGGGCATCTTCCTTCATGTGCCAGTGTTCCGAAAATGTCACATCCTGCAAAGTAAGACCTGCGTTTGTAGCGATCTGGGTAAGTGCATCCTTTTCAGTTGCATCCAGCCGCGAAAAGTCATAGTCGTATTGACCCGGTGACGCTTTACCGTGCCCTAATTCCATGGCAAAACCTACTGTATAAAAACCAATGCCCAACGTGCAAAACCCCATCGATATGAGGGCCAGTATTTTGTGGTCGCCGAAGCCTTTGATCGCCCACCAGCCTGCCAGCAGGTACAGCACAAATACACCTCCTAACAGAGGAATAGCGCACCAGTCGGGAAGTTTTTTAATCAGCGAATTAGGAGTCGTGATTCCGATAGTAAATGCGTAGCCAAGGAAAAACGTTAGCGCAATGGAGAGCAAAAGGCTTTTGTAAACCATGATTCTTCGTTAATAAATGATACCAAAAAGAGGATAAAAGATCGCTGCAATTTAATAATGAATATTATTTAGAAAGTAACGCCAGATTCGTTACAACTTTTACACTGCCCGTTTTTAGGAAATTTCGCCGGATCGACGCCTTCTATCCTGTGTTGCAGTGTATAGGCATGTTTCGCATCGCAACTGCAACCGGCATTGCTGTTGAGCACCCGAAAGGTAGCCGGATCGGCGCCTTCGATTGACGTACCGTTGATAAAAACCTGCCGGGAGTCTTTACTATAAAATTCGTCAATCAGCTGAAAAGCAGCCGGATCAGCGCCTGCAATGACTATAGAATAGTAAAAACATTGTTTATCGTCCTTGCCGTATGGCGCCTGGAGGACCTGAAAAGTGGCCGGATTAGCACCTTCTATCCTCCCGCTGTTCAGGTACACATGTTGCGCATCTTTCGAATAGCCTTGACCCAGAACCTGGTAGGTAAGCTGGTCGGCACCTTCCACCTCGTTCATTTCAAAGTAGACGTGTTTTGCATCTGCGGCGGTGGTAGGACCTATGATGTGCAGGGTGGCAGGGTCCGCGTCTTTAAGCGGATAGGTATTGTACCAACAATTGCGGCTATCCTTATAATAGTTGGAGCCTTCCTGACCGACCTCTGTAAAATGGACAGGATCATCTGAAAACACGTCGCTGCCGTAAAACACCTGCGTCGAATCTTTTATGAAGTCCCGGCCCACTATTTCCAAATGCGCCACGTCCCTTGTGAGTTCCTGCGCCATGTAATAAACGGCATTTTTATCCCTGCTGTACTGGTTGCAGAGGTATTCGAAGCTCGGCAGATCGGCGCCTTCGATTTTTGCATCCGCCCAAAAAACGCTTTTATCGTCGAAGCCGTAATAAGCGGTCGACCCTTTAAACATCTTACTGCTCAGTTCGCGTTCTGCAAAAGTCCGGGCATCCGCACCGAACACTTCTTTAACGCTGTAATCCATGCCGGTCGACGATTTGTACCAGACTTTTTCCTTGCCGACATAATAGCCATTCTTGCTGAAAAGGCCGGGCTTGCGATCGCCACCGCAGCCGAAAAGTGTAGATAAAAGACCCAAAATCATTAGTTTTCGAAGCATATAAATAGTTGATAAATTAGGATTTGAGACGCCTTAAATCCTCCATTAACGTATCTTCCGTTTCAACGTGCTTACCTGCAAATCGAATGGAACAAATAAAGATTATTTTTCGGACATCCGGTAAGCCCACACCCCGGATTTGCCTTCTTTCATCGCCGCGATGCTGCTGTGGTATAAAATGCCGTCCACTTCCACAAGGTCGGAGAATTCAGTGTATTGATACTCCTTGGTTTGACTGACCAGTTCACCTGTTTGCAAATTAAAACCTTTGATTGAACTATTGGAAGGCGTGTTGACCCAGTTCCGTGTACCGCGATAGTCGCCGTCATAGGTGGTACGCAGGAACAAACCCGAGAGGCCGGAACCGCCGAAGGCTCGCTGCCAGGCCATCCCTTTGTAAATAATGCTATTAGGAATCCACGAAGCAACTTCTCCGGTGCGTTGACCGGTCGGGAGGTCAAAAGCGCCGCCGGAAGCATAAGCCTTTTGTTTGTAGCGCCCTTTAAAATCGAACGCATAAATCGGAGGATACAGTGCTTTGCCGGAATGTATGTCTAGTACGTAGGTTTTTAGTTTTAGCGGAGAGGTGTTGGTCGCCAGTATGTATGGATCATAAACAACTACGGAGAGTGGAGAGAATTCGTGCGACTCCGGTGGCTCGAAATACCAGATTTCCTTTCCGGTGCTTGCGTCCAGTACCCAGATTTTCCCAAACTGTTCATCGCCACGGTAGTTACCACTTGCGATAAAACTTGAAAACGATGTCAAAGAGGTCCTTATCTTAACTCTGCAAAAGATAGTTCATGATGGCCTTGATGGTGAGCTCAAACTTAATATGACCATGAGGCAGCGTTCTAAGTAGAAAACATGTATTAACATCGGCCCAGGTCAATGGCGGACATTCAGCAGTTAATGTGATAGTGGAAAAATAAAATTGGAGCTTTCTTCGAGCAATTATTGAATGCAGAAGAGACAACACATTCAAAATAGCAACATCAAAAAATGAATGGCTTTCAAAATAATTGGTCAAGACGAAATTATATTATAAATGTTTCAGGTCCAGAAGGGGATGATTGAAGAACTTCATAACTACTATTTGAACAAAGAAGAGCCGGGCAAAAGTTGTTTGCTGGCATTGCGCAGGATTATTCTTGATCAGGTTCCTAATGTTACGGAGACGCAGAAGTATGGAATGCCTTGTTTCTGCTATAAGAAGAGGATGTTTTGTTATCTGTGGACTGATAAAAAAACAGACGAACCTTATATTCTTCTGGTAGAAGGAAAACACATTGACCATCCTGAATTGGAGAAAGGTGACCGTTCTCGAATGAAGATTTTTAGAATTAATCCGGACAGAGATTTGCCTATAAAGCCAATTGAGGAAATTTTGCAAAAAGCATTGGAATTATACAGAACAGGGATCATAAAAGTCAAAGACTAACCGACAGTAAGGTACGAGCGACATAAAGCGGCTTTGGATGTAGAAATCTGCATAAAACTTCAGCTCCTACCAGAAGTGAATTTCTCATTGCCAATGAATACTTGTAACTTTGAAACCAACTACAAGGAAGAAGTTCTCTATACGAGATTTCTGCCGGCGAGTAGCATGGGAACTGTGTGTTAGTTTTAAAATGGTAAATAATTAGTTATGAAAAATATCCTGATATCTTTTTTGTTCTTCTTACTATTTGTATTGGGACACGATATTTCCTGTGCACAGGAAAATATGGAATCAATCATTCGCAATCTGGAAAATTCAGAAGGGCAAGCCTGGGTAAATAAGGACAGTGTGGGGTTATTTAAATTGTTCTCACCACAACTTGTCGTAAATACGCCATTAAATAAAGTCGTGACGCTTGATGTTCTTAAAAAACTGATGCGAACCGGCAAAATTGATATTTCTTCCTCTGAGAAAGTAATTGAAAAAATTACGTTTATCAAAGATATGGCTGTGGTGATGGGTCATGATATCGTAAAGCCTCAGGGATTAATGGACAATGCCGGTAAAACGGTGACAAGACAGTATACGGATATTTGGATAAAAGATGAATCGGGCTGGCATTTAACAATAAGACAAGCCACAATTATTTCAATTATTTGAACCGATTAAATAAACCCCCTAAACTATATCCTACGACATTGAAATACCACAAGTCTGTCGAGACGATAAAATTGCAGTATTTTATTTTCCAATATTCTTTAGGTATTGGCTGAACATTGTCCAAATTTGATTTAGAGATTAAACTTTGACAACAGAACCATTACGAATTGAACTGACAAACGGAGAGACGTTAGCTAAAAACGGACTCTCTATCTATCATCGTGAAATTCAGGTAAGCGAGCATATTCATCTTGCCCTTTTTGAAGCAACACATAATAAAACGGTTACTTTAATCAATCGTTTTGAAAATCTAAAACCTCACTGTTATTACATTCTGTATGCAGGGTATGGACATGGGAACAAAAGGCAAACCTGAAGAAACAAGCATCCCACACATTCATATCGCAGCCAGTCACCGTTGAAAATCGTTGGCGAAGTAACACATTGGGTGAGACAAACACCTGAGGAATTCCAGAAATGGGGAGAGAAGTTAGCGAATAACAAAGGAGACATTATTAATGGAAATACTGATCACCTCCGCCTGTTTTTGTACCCTCCACCATTCGAACCCAGATCGATGACGACAGCGAGAACCATCAAGGCGATATTGGTGTTGCTCCATTGACCTCCGTAATGATTGATGACTACACTATACCATAGGGTGGTGAAGGGCATAAAGATGAATCCCAGCACGAGCCAGAGCAGGGAATCGAAGACGCCGTTAAACCAATGTGTAAAAAACCATAACACAGCTATAAGGACACGAGGAAAAAGCAGGGCAATCACAACAGCGAAACAAGGCATGGTCATTTGGTTTGATCCGCATTAAAAGTAGAGGAATATCCGGATGAACGCAATGTTGAAGCACAAAAAATTTTACCACTTAGAAACATAAGGACACTTAGTAGTCACTTAGAAAGTGTTAGGAATATAGGAGATGTATTAGCTTTGATCATGAAATTATCCAGTGTTTATACATATTTCTTAACTCTTTTTCTATTTTCCTTTTTTGTCTATTCCTGTGCAGGTCAAGTTTTCGTACAAAACACTTCTAATATAGTGGATAAGACAACGACAATAACCGTTGGCGACACCGTGAAAGAACTCGGAAATAACTTAATGATTGTTTATCAGGATAAGAAAAACATTTTTTGGTTTGGAAGCTGGGAGAACGGGTTATATCGGTATGACGGAAAAACTATCCTTCATTTTACAACTAAGAGTGGATTGCCTCACAATAGAATTGAAGAGATTAAGGAAGACAATTCAGGGAATCTTTTTATCAATACCCTTAATGGCATCAGCAAATTTGATGGTCAAAGATTTACCACATTGAGCATTGCAAAATATGACAATAACTGGAAGTTAGAACCAAATGATTTGTGGTTCAAAAAAGCTTGGGATTCGAGTTTTGTCTATCGGTATGATGGCAAATTCTTATACAAGTTGCTACTTCCCAAAACAAAACCTGGAGAAGCTTATGTTTCACTGCACCCAAACTATCCAAACCCTTATTCGGTGTATTGTGTTTATAAAGACAGCAACTCGAATATTTGGTTTGGTACTGCAGCCATAGGTGCCTGTCGTTATAATGGAAAATCATTTGACTGGATTTCGGAAGAAGATGTTACAGAATTTCACGATGGCCCTGCGAATGGAGTTCGCTCCATTATTCAGGATAAAGATGGATATTTTTGGTTCAATACAATGTTTCGTTACCAGGTGTATGGCAACAAAACCGACAAACAAACTTTTTATAGCAGAGAAAAAAACATAGGTAGTTTAGATGGAAAAATGGATGGCAGTTTGAATGAATATTTATCCATTGCCAAAGACAATAATAGCGAGCTTTGGGTGGCCACTTACAATGATGGAATATGGCGCTATAATGGCAACAACATTGTTCATTATCCCGTCAAGGACGGAACAAAAGATATAACTGTTTTCTCCATTTACAAAGACCATAAGGGCGACTTGTGGCTTGGCACTCACGAGACAGGAGTATATAAATTCAATGGACTAACATTTGAAAGATTTAAACCATAATCTGGAAGAGTAGAGCAGCCGATAAGAATAATTTTGTTTTAGAGGACGGACAATTGGAATAAAAATATAGAGGTAATGATTAACCGTTGGTTCTGGTGATCGGCATTCAAATATGTGAAACCACCATGTATCAGAGATTTCTTATACTTGTACTTCTAAAAATTTACGTACTTCATTATAATATTTACTAAACCTATTATTAAATCAACTATTATGTCAAGCAAAAACCTATTTTCGAACACAACAAATTTCATTGCGCTCTTCCTGATATCCATGGGAGGCGTATTGCATGCTCAGACTCAGCTCTGGTCAGAAGACATGTCATCTACACTGGCTGAAGTCGGATGGCTACAGCAGGCCAATGACGGTTATATCATTGCAGCCGGAGCTAAAGGCCTCATGGGAATTGACAATAACACGGGGAAGCAAGTGTGGATGAATAAAGAACTGAAAGGTGTCATCAAAGATACTTATCAGAATATCGATGGGCTTCCAATATTCTATGCTGAATATTCCCCGGTCGTAGGTAAGACCCGTGGATTGATCATGAATTCCACTACCGGAGATGTGCTCTATGATACGAAAGATGACAACTACCGGATCAAGTCGTATCACCTGCTTCCTGATCAGGGTGTTATTCTTTTTGAAATGACAAAGGAGAAAACTCAACTTTTGATGAGCTTCAGTCTTCGTACGATGACCAAGACCTGGGTGACTAGTCTGGGAGAAATTAAAGGGCTTTTCTCTGCCCTTGGAAATGCAACTACGCGGGTAAGTTTTGTGGATCAGGGACCTATGTTCAGTAAAAGCGGCGACCTTATCGTCGGTATCAACCAGATGGTCTATGGCATGGATGCGGGTACAGGTACAATCAAATGGAGTTATGAAGCGGATAAGAAATTAACAGCGCTTGTCTATTCTCCTCAAAATAACAGCCTGTATATGGGTGTGAAAAAGAGTAATAAACTTACGGTTCTTGATCCGGCAAATGGAAAGGATATAACCCCCGGAAAACTAAAGCTAAGAGGGAGTTTACTTGATATCACAACGGATAGCAAAAACAATATTGTTCTGGTTGAAACGGAAGGCTTCAACCTGATCGATCCGAAGACGAATGATTTCCTATGGAAAAATAGTTTTAAGGTTGAGTATCTGGATGAAGTTATTCCGTTTGATAAAGGCTACATCGCTGTAGCGAAAGATGAGAAGGATGGATCGATATCCTACGTGGACAGTAATGGAAAGAAGATATGGGATACCAACGTCAAAGGGTACACCTATTATGCTACGACTACACAAAAGGGTGTGCTTTATATTTCTACTGAGCGTTCGAATATCCTCAGCTATTCCGATGGCAAGGATGTCTGGGACAAGGATGTCAAATTCAAAAGTATTCCTGCAGTGACCTATGATGAAGCTGAAAAAAAAGTAATTCTTTTTGAAAGTGGAACGGGCTATAAGTTCGACCTTGCTTCCGGAGCGATGACCGTATTTGCAGATGACATCAAACTTGAAAACGTAAATAAAAAGACTCCGCTCAAAGCTGAATATCGGCCCGCCGGATACGTACTCTATACAGATCAGCATATTTCTTTACTTGACAAAAAAGGTAAACTGGTATACACGAAGGACTATCCGCAGCTCTCTTCTACTAACTTTACCAGCCTCGCCCAATTCGGTGCCAATATAGCAGGAGTCGACATTGATATAGCAGGTGATATTGAAAATATGAAACAACTCGATAGACTTTCAAAGGGAATTTATCGCAATTCCAATGCTGCGAATGAAGGAACTTCTCAGAGTGAAGCGACCGGAATTTATATCAATGAAGCTCCACTGTTCGAAATCATTAAAACGCGCTACTCTAATTCCAAAAACTCTCGTGACCACAAGTTTATACTGAGCAAGGATGGGGACTCCAAACGCGCCATCTTTATGGTCAATAAGGATAACGGAAAAGTGGATAAAAAAATCGATGTTGTCGACATGACTCCTCAGTATATTGTTGATGAAGTAGATTCAAGAGTTTTCATCAGTGAGCGTAACAAGACGATCAGTTGTTATAACATGAAATAAAAGAAACGTTAGAAAAAAAGAAGCGACCTTCCTGAACAAGAAGGTCGCTTCTTTTTTATAACAATACAGTAAGCATTCTGATTCCGAGAATCATGATAGGATATTCCTAACGAAATGCTAAAAACAATTAAATACAATGATGCCAATAAATCAGCACTCCGGGATTATTGAATGTATGCCGAAAGCATTGCCAACTTTAGGTCCTTTACGCTGTTAATAACTTTCCATGGCAAACAAAAGATTACAAGAAATACCATTTTCCGTGCTGGACCTGGCGCCTATTACAGAGGGTCATAATGCAGCTACTTCATTTAAGAATAGTCTGGCTCTCGCGCAGCGAACTGAAGAACTCGGATTTAATCGCTACTGGCTGGCTGAGCATCACAATATGGATAGCGTAGCAAGCTCGGCTACAGCAGTGCTTATAGGTTATATAGCCAATGGTACAAAGACGATGCGTGTAGGAAGCGGAGGTATCATGCTGCCTAATCATGCACCACTCATGGTAGCGGAACAATTTGGTACGCTGGCTTCATTATTTCCTCACCGTATAGACCTTGGATTAGGCAGAGCGCCAGGTACAGACCAGCTAACAGCGATGGCACTGCGCCGCGGTAGAATGGAGACAGTAGAGGATTTTCCTGCCGACATACAAATGTTGCAGCGACTTTTCTCGGCAGATAACAGCACATCTCAGGTGAGGGCTATTCCAGGCGAGGGTCTGGATGTACCCATATGGATATTAGGATCAAGTACCGATAGTGCACGGCTCGCAGCACAGATGGGTCTTCCATATGCATTCGCAAGTCATTTCGCGCCGGCACAGTTTCTAACAGCGATTGACATCTACCGAAAGAATTTCCGTGTATCACAGCACCTGGATAAAGCGTATGTGATGGCTTGCGTGAATGTAATCGCTTCAGATACAAACGAAGAAGCGCAGTATTTGTCCACATCTTTTTTGCAATTACTAAAGGGTATTGTGACGGGAAAGCGTAGCCCATTGCCGCCACCAATTGCGAATATTGATGACGTGTTGACTGATGATGTGCAGTCGCTTGTCCACAAGATGATGCATTATTCATTTATTGGTGATGCAAAAAAAGTTCTGAATGGGCTTACGAATTTCCAGGAAGAAACACAGGTTGACGAAATTATGGTAACCAGTCATATATATGACCATGCTGCACGTGTACATAGTTATGAAGTGCTTAAGAAGGCCGTGCAACAACATTGACTGGAAAGGCAACAGGCAAATACAAAGGAGAATTTGAAAACGCGGAGAGTTCTTTGAAAGTAAAAATTTCAAGAGCTGATATGACCGATTTTTGAACATCAACGTTTACTAACCAGAATTCTTACAATTTGGCAGTAGGAATTTAATAATGAACAAATCATGAAAAAAATGATACACATTGTCACGGTTCTGTTTTCAGGTTTGATTGCAGGACTACTGTTTAGCTATGCTTGCTCAGTAAATTTAGGATTGCATCATTTGGGAGATGTGGAATATGTAAAAGCCATGCAGGGAATAAATATTGAAATTCAAAACTTTTATTTTTTCACAGTCTTTATGGGCCTCTTATTCTTGCTGCCGGTTTCAGCATGGTTAAGTTTTTCATCAGTACATAAAGCAACATTTTATTTATGGCTCACGGCAACGATAATTTATTTATTTGGGGTGCTTGGCATTACATTGGTTGGAAACGTTCCTTTAAACAATCAAATGGCAGTCATAAATCTTTCAAGTGTAAACAGTGAAACACTTTCAGCATTTCGTCATCACTTTGAAAGTCAATGGACTTCTTATCACATGATACGAACTGTGGCATCCATAATCTCATTTATACTGACCATCATTGGAGTGGTATGCGGACGACATCATTCTGCATTGCAAAATGGATAATCAGGCTCGCTCTGTATAAGCAATCACACGAGGGGTGATCAATTATTGCTGTAAGGTGTGGTCCAGTCACTCCCGTCAATTCTGGAATCAAGTGAATCACAGACTTTGAAGATGGGTAAGATGAGAGAAAGGTCATTAGAATATGTCGGCGGTGAGATGGTTGGTGACAATATTCAGGGACAATCTGAGTTTATTTTATCATTATAAGATTGCGCATTAATAGAATGTAAATATTACATTCGTGATTGATCAGGAAGAACTGTGGTGCCTTTGCTGTAGTTGACGAAGGTAAAGGAAGGGAGGCTTTGGAGCGCGTTTCCGTGGGAACGCAGTGTTGATTGACCCGGCTAATGTTCATTGCTAAGAAACTGGTCGACAAACTGCGCAGGTTTAATACCATACCATTCAAAAAATGAAAAGATTACTTTTTGCTTCATCTATTTTGCTGACTGGTTTAAATAAAATCAACTCAAGCTAATAAACAGAAAAAAATTGAAAATAATTTACGCACTTATTATTTTTGTTTTAGGCGTTATAACCGCTAATGCACAAACCGTAACCTACTATCAGACAGGTGAAGAATTTTCTGGACCATTTCCAAGCTGGAAGAATGTAAAGACCGATTTTGGCGCAATGGGTGATGGTATTACAAATGATGCACCTGCTATTAATGCTGCGTTGTTTGCTATGAGGCGTACGCAGACCAATCCATATAATGTTTTATATTTTCCTGCCGGAACTTATCTTATCGACTCTACTTTATATAATCCTAATCGTTCTGTAGGAGATGATTATGCAGGATTAGCTATTATTGGCGAAGACCCTGCAACAACAATTATTTTAGCAAGCCCTGCATTTTTGGGGTCAAAAATGTTGACGCTGAATGGTTGGTACATGCGCGTAAGCCGTTTAACTTTTAATGGAAGTAACAAGGCAGGAACGGCTATCTTTCATAGTGGAGGGTTTTCAACTGGTTGCGAATGGAGCGATCTTGATTTTACCGGGTGCTGTATAGGTATTGATTTTAGTTCGCCAACTAATGGACAAGCTGAAAATGCTATTTTGCGTTGCACTTTTAATGGCTGTTGTTTTACCGGAATTAATAGTAATAACTGGAATAGTTTAGATCATTGGGTTTGGGGTTGCCTCTTTCAGGATTGCCATCATGGTATAAATCTTGGCAATGGCTATTATCAGATTTATAATAATGTTTTTATCAACAATTGGGGAAGCGACATAGGCGGAGGAAATACCTATCAAAGTGCTGTTGTAAATAATATATCATTCAATTCTCCTTGCTTCTTTGCGTCCGGTCCGGGCTATTTGCGGGGCAATAAAATTTATTCCAATGTTGATTCCTTTTATACAGTAGGAGCTCAAATGATTGACAATACTTTCCGGATTGGAAATACACATTATCCAATCCAAAGAATTGTAGGTTTGAATATTGTAGGTACTAAAAATCTTATGGTTGGTAATACCTATTCTAATGCTCAAAGGAAATATCCGTTCTGTTGGGCAGTACAGCCACCACGACAGAATTTTGACCATGCAATTGGTGCCAATTATATTATCAATCATCCAATTGAAAAAGCAATTGATAATGATAGCACCACCTGGTTCACCTGCGGATTATGGAATCAGCAGGCAGGTATTCGATGGAATTGTGAGCCGCAATCTCCAAGAACAATTGTTCAATATACCATCAGGCAAGGAACACAATTTGGAGACACTTTATCAGACCCAAAGAATTTTCAATTGCGTGCTTCAAACGATTGGGGAAACACATGGACAGTTCTTGATAGCGAAGTAAATCAACATTTTAAATGGAGGGAAAAGAAAACATATATTATTCCCAACGCAACAGCTTATAGCTTATATGAATTTACTATTTTGCTAAACAGAGGTAATATATCCCCCGGAACAGGCGGATGGATTTCATTTTCAGATGTTCAATTATTTGATGTTTCAGGTAATGACATCACACAAGATACCACTGGATTATTAACAGGAGCCGATGAATTGTGGGGCAAATATTATCCTATCAGTAATGTCGTGGTTGATTCTTCTTCCATCATAGTTCCAAAAACCGTTTCGTTACCCGGTACTCCATTGAACATGCACAGAACAATATTTGAAGTGCAACAAGGAACTGGCAATGATGCTGCTGCCATTCAGGGAAAAATAGATTCTGCTGCTATGCTTCCATTAGGCAGCAAACCGGTGGTCCATATTCCAAAAGGAACTTACAACGTTAAAACTACTCTTGTCGTCCCTGCTTTAAAGGATATGCAATTAGTTGGTGATGGCACAGGATCAGGCACAATTTCAAGAGTGGATTGGACTGGAAATAATACCGGACCATTAATTAAATGCTTAGGACCCAGTAGAGTTACAATGAAAGACATTTGGTTTAATATAAGTTATCATCAGAATGCCGGAATGGATGCGATTGCAATAGAAGATGCAGACCAACCCGGAGGAAGAATATATGCAAATCAATTTTTTGCAGGAAGTTTAGATGCAGCACACTCTGCTGATATTGGAATTTATTCAGATGGCGTTGAGAACAGCGACATCACTATAACTTGTTCTTCCTTTGGTAGTGCGTTGAATGGCGTGGTGAAAGCAAAAGGCGGACCAGTACTTTCTTCAGGAGGTAATACAAACGGACAAATATCTTGTCTTACCGGGGCTTTTGGCGGCACGCAAAATTTATTTAGTATCTCCAATGGTGGACGGATTAACGCTGAAGGAATGTGGTATGAAGGGTATGCTGCCACCAATACAAGCGGGTTAATAAACTTAACTAATACATCAGGTAAATTATCCATTGCCTGCATGCAGTGGTTTTTGGATAAAACCTCACTTCCCATTATTAGCACCGATAATTTTTCCGGGAGTTTAACTTTACTCGATAATTCCTTCAATCAAATTCCAGGGACAAAGTTATTATTTAGTGGTGATGGAACAGGATCTCATATTTTTTCGGCATACAATTTTTTCGGTTCGGCTGCTACTGTTGGTTTGGCAACTGATTCAATCTGGGAAGACACCACTTCGCCTCATGCAAATGCATCCATGTTAGGTTGTAATGCAGGTTCAGGAATAAATTCTACACAATTAAATGATGTTGTGAATACTGTTCATAATTTTATTCCGGATGACACCTTTGTTTTGAATTCTTTATCTCAATTGCGTGCAGTTCGCACTGACCCGCCAAATGATATGATAGCCGGAGTTACAGATGTTAAATTATTTCGTATCGCTTCTCGTGTAGTTGAAGGAAACATAGCCGCACATTTTATTGCATCTCCTGTGACAGGAATTGAGGAAATACCGCTGCCTTCCTATTCGCATCTATTAGTTTATCCGAATCCATTTTCTTCTGAAACAACTTTACAGACAGATTGGGATTTGTCCGACGCTACCATAACAGTTTATAATTTATTTGGTCAAATAGTAAAAGAAAGTAAACATAATTCGGGGCAGAAAATTACTTTTTACTGCGAGAATTTATCGGGCGGAATATATTTTGTTCGTATCGTACAAGATGGAAAAATAATTGCAACAGGCAAACTTCTAATCGTGGACTGATAGGGTAGTAATTAGCTAAAACTTTGAGGTTCATTGAATTCTGAAGTGTTAGAGATGTTTATAATAGAAAACTGTAAAAATATGCCCGCAGATGTTTTACTTCCTGGCGGTCAAAAAAGTCAACAATATTTTAAGACTGTTCTTGATGCACTTAGTGGTAAAATTAGGCAAGCAAAACGTGTGGAATTTTCATGTATTGGTCATTTGGCTGCTGAGAATGGAGGCAGGCCAAAAATAGTAGCAGATGAATTAAGAAAATTCTTCAACTTGCAGCATCAGTTTTATCGGACAGAATTCAATCATTAACCGTTAATACTCATTATAGGACTAAATAAATAATTCAATCAAATAGAACAATTAATATCAAAATGCAGACAATTATGGATCTAAATAAATTTGCCATGGAATGGATTTCTTCGTGGAATTCACATGACCTAAACTACATTTTATCTCATTATGCAGAAGATGTAGAGATTACTACACCCATGATTAAAATTGCTACCGGAGGTACAGTAGATTCTTTGAAAGGAAAGGATAAAGTCAAAGAATATTGGCAGAAAGCGTTAGATAAGATTCCTGATTTACATTTTGAATTCGAAGACGTGGCTTTTGGCGTAAATTCAGTAGTCATATATTATAAATCGATTTTGAATAAGATGGCCATGGAAGTGATGTTTTTTAACGATGAAGGAAAGGTGAATAGAGTGTATGTTCATTACAGAGACATCGACCAGCAGCAGATATAGAGCGGCTGTGCAGAAATTTTATTTTTAAACACAAACTGGATATTCAGAGGATATTGATTTGCTTTGTAAAATGGAATATAAATAGGATGAAACAGAGAACAACATTAGGACACAGTACACTCAACATTAATAGAATGGGTCTTGGCTGTATGGGTATGTCAGAGTTTTATGGCTCTTTCAGTGAACAGGAATCTATGGAAACATTGCATAAAGCTGTCGACCTGGGAGTCGATTTTTTTGACACAGCTGATATGTATGGATGGGGAGCCAATGAGCAATTATTGGGAAAAGCATTTAAAGGCAGATTGGAAAACTTAATTGTAGCTACGAAATTTGCAATGATGCGAGGACCCAATGGGGAATTTCTTGGACTGAATGGTAAGCCAGAATACATCAGGAAAGCTTGCGACCAAAGTCTTCAGAATTTAGGTGTCGAAGCTATTGATTTGTATTATATGCACAGACAAGATCCCAAAGTAGAAATAGAAGAAATTGTAGGCACTCTGGCGGATTTGGTAAAGCAAGGAAAAGTAAAATACATAGGTCTTTCTGAAGTTGATGCGGATACGCTTCGCAGAGCACATGCAGTGCATCCCATCACAGCATTGCAAACAGAATATTCTTTATGGAGTCGTGAACCGGAACAAGAGCTTTTTGATGTTTGTAAAGAACTCGGTATCACCTTTGTTGCGTATAGTCCTTTAGGTAGAGGCTTTTTAACCGGAGCTATTTCAAGCAGAGCCGATTTTGAAGAAGGAGATTTTCGACTCCGTAATCCTCGTTTTACCGACGAAGCAATGAGAGAAAATATAAAGTTTGTAGAAGTGATTGATCAAATGGCACAAAGCAAGGGAGTTTCCAAAGCGCAAATTGCTCTTGCATGGATTTTGAGTCAAAACGATGAAATTGTAACTATACCAGGCACAAGAAAAATTCATCGTCTTGAAGAGAACTTAGGCGCATTTAATGTGGAATTGAGCCAAACCGAACTGGATGAAATTGATAAATCTATGCCTTCAGAAACAGTTGGAAAACGGTACTAATGGAGATAGGAATCTCACGAACTCCTGACCACTTGAAAGTATATTGCTTTGACAAAAGGAAATTAAACATTAACATTAATGACACCTCTGACTTTACCACAACCAAAACTTGGCGATGTAACAGCCATTACAATTACAACTCCTGATCTTGACGGTTCATTAAAATACTATCAACAACTTGGCTTTAAAGAATTATTTCGAGCTGACTTTCCATTTCCATGGCTTCAAATGACCGATGGTGCATTAATATTAATGCTTCGCAAAGACATGAATCCATACATTGCCCTGACGTATTATTCCAAAGAGATAGATAAAGTGGTTGCAGAATTGAAGCAGACAGAAATATCGTTTAAAGAAATTCCAACCCCAAGCCCTGAGATAAAACGATACCTCATTCAATCGCCTGACGGACTCAATATCTCTTTAGTAACTTATGTTGATGGATTTTCGCAGCCGGCAGGACCCACAATGCTATCCATGCCACAACAGGATTATTTTCAACCTGACAAGTATGTAAATAAAACATGTGGTCTATACGGTGAGTTCGCTCATCCGGTTACTGATCTTGATAAATCAATTTCGTGGTGGGAAAAGCTAGGTTATATATCTGTGTCAAAGTTTTCTTCACCCTATCCATGGGCTATCATCTCTGACGGTCTTGGAGTTGTAGGGCTGCACCAAACAAAAAGTTTCTCCTATCCTGTCATTACGTTTTTCGCTTCCGACATGAAAGACAAAATTGATAAACTGAAAACAGAGGGATTAAAAAATTATACGGAATCTGGCGGAGGTAATATTGTTTTGACTACACCCGAGGGGCAGCATATAAATCTGTTTAAGCTTGGCATGTAATAACTGATAAGGACATTAATAACATGTTTGCTTATCATTTTCGGATTATTATTTGTTCGTCAGGCTTCATAAGATTCCAAATATGTGGAGAAGGCAAAAAGCATAACAGATCTTGACTAAACTTTAATATATTTTCTCCTTACGCTCTGATTTCCGTTTACGATGACTGATGTCATAGTGTATCCTATCCTATATTTTTACTACGAAAGACATTTATGATTTATCAATCATCAGGATTACCTGCGGGCTCAGACGCGCACTCGCCAGGGAGTTATTGCTTATTTGGAAAAATATTCCGAAATGAAAACCATAAGATGATTTTGAATTAGAATTACATACCTGGTATACAAAGGTAAAGCAGAAACCATCCGAAGTGAATTTGATGCATTTCTGGCGAATTACTACCTAATATTTCCTATGGGATATTTTCACTAGAACATTAACTGTCAACGTATGTTGAAGATATGGCAATGAAAGTTGATAAAGCGAGCGGTTTGAATTTAGGATTTCTGGAACCAACGGCAGAAAAGACTCCTGCTTCTTTTGCGCTGATATGTGATGTTTAAACAAAGTTGCAACATGGCAACCAAAAAAAGGAGAAGGAGAAAAGTTAAGAGATGATTAGAATTATTGAAAATAGTGAAAAGCAAAGGACGTGAAAGAATATTATGAGCAATAGCCAGCCTGAAATGAAACATACCTATCAAATAAAAGGAATGACATGCAATGGGTGTAAAACCCATGTAGAACAGGCGCTGAGCAAAGTGGATGGTGTGGCATCAGTATCCGTTGATTTAAAAAATTCAACAGCAGAGATTGAGATGGGCGCTCACATTCCGTTAGAAAAATTACAGGAAGGTTTAAAATCCAGTGGTGGGAATTACAGTATCTCTCTTCCTGGTGATGATATGCATCAACACGATACCATGATGCATCCTTTAACTACCAAATTAGCGCATAAACAAAGTACAAAAGGTTCAGGTGTTTTTTATTGTCCCATGCATTGTGAAGGCGCAAAAACGTATGACAAACCCGGTAATTGCCCGGTATGCGGAATGGACCTTGTTGAGCAACCTGCTGCAAAAAAAGCAACTCAATATACCTGCCCCATGCACCCCGAAATTATAAGGAATGAGCCGGGGTCGTGCCCAATATGCGGAATGGATCTTGTTCCCATAAAAGCAAATGTGGATGACGAGGACAAGACGTATACAGAGCTGTTGTTTAAATTTAAGGTAGCCGTCATTTTTACCTTGCCGATTTTTATAATTGCCATGACGGAGATGATACCCCGCAATCCGCTCTTCAGCCTGATGCCTTTACAGTATTGGAACTGGGTGGAATTGGCGCTGAGCCTTCCGGTCGTTTTTTATGCTACGTGGATGTTCTTTCAGCGGGCAGGCCGCTCCATCATT
>JBDUDG010000029.1:0-18347 GCA_040003045.1 Saprospiraceae bacterium
ACATATTACGGTTTCGCTCAAGCTCTCTGAAAAACGGATCTGTGAGGTCATCGATAAACTGGATAGCTTCTCCGGTGCTCTTCATTTCAGGGCCAAGACGCTTATCCACATTGGGAAACTTATCAAAAGAAAAAACAGGCACCTTGATCGCATAGCCATTAAGCTTCTTTTCAAATTGAAAATCTTTGAGCTTATGTGTCCCAAGCATGATCTTAGTTGCAATATTGAGATAGGGTAACTTATAGGCTTTGGCAATAAATGGAGTTGTACGGGATGCGCGAGGATTTGCTTCGATGACATAGACCTTTTCTTCTGAACCTCCGCGTGATGGTTTGATGGCAAATTGTATATTGATCAGGCCACGAATATTCAACGCAAAAGCAATTTTACGGGCGTACTCTATCATTTGGTCAATGGCCGATTGTGTCAGGCTGTATGGAGGTAAGACTGCTGAACTATCCCCACTGTGAATACCTGCAGGTTCAATGTGCTCCATGATGCCCATGATATGCACATCTTCTCCATCACATATCGCGTCAATTTCCGCTTCCTTGGCCCGCTCAAGGAATTGATCGATGAGGACCTTATTATCAGGCATATGTTTGAATATACTCAGCACGTGCCGTTCGAGATCATGATCATTGATGACGATCTTCATGCGCTGTCCACCAAGGACATAGGAAGGACGGACCAGAACAGGATATCCAACTTCCTTGGCTATCCTGATCGCGGCGTCTACATCTGTAGCAACTCCATATTCCGGGTATGGAATGCCCAACTCCTTCAGCCTGTCCGAAAATTGCCCCCTGTCTTCGGCAACATCCATATCGGGAAAATCAGTGCCGATGATTTTTATTCCGCTCTTATAAAATTCTTCTGCAAGCTTCAACGCTGTCTGCCCTCCTAACTGAACGATGATGCCTTCAGGTTTTTCCAATTCGATGATCTCGCGGATATGTTCCCAGTACACAGGTTCGAAATAAAGCTTATCTGCTATATCGAAATCAGTAGAGACGGTCTCCGGATTGCAATTGATCATGATGGCTTCATAACCTACTTCACGGATCGCGAGCACGCCATGTACACAACAGTAATCAAATTCGATCCCCTGACCTATACGGTTGGGGCCTGAACCAAGTACAACGATCTTTTTATTTTTGGTTGGAATGCTTTCATTTTCCTGATCAAAAGTGCTGTAGAAATACGGCGTCTGGGCTTCGAATTCTGCGGCACAGGTATCCACCATTTTATAGGTCCTCCTGATATCTAACTTGTATCGCTGTCGGGTGACCTCATGCTCATGTATGCGCATGACCCATGCGATTTGCGCATCGGAATATCCCATTTCCTTTAGCTCTCTGAAAAATCCAGCGGGGATATCTTCTGCGACATTGTACATCTGAAGCCGTTCTTCAGCTTTGACCAGATTTTTAATTTGTCTTATGAACCATGGGTCGATGAGTGTGAGTTTGTGGATGCTGCGTTCTGAAACGCCCAGTCTGAGTGCATCTTTCAATCTGAATATCCTGTCATCACCAGCGATCTCCAATCGTTCCATGATATCAGAGGTGCTGATCCATTCCTTCATATCAGCGCCGAGACCGGTCCGGTTGTTTTCCAGGGATTGACATGCTTTCTGAAGAGCTTCCGTGAATGTGCGGCCAATCGCCATGACCTCGCCTACGGATTTCATCTGCAGACCAAGTGAATTTTCTGACCCATGAAATTTTTCAAAATTCCATCTTGGCATCTTTACGATTACATAGTCAAGCGTTGGCTCAAAAAAAGCGCTTGTTGTTTTAGTGATCTGATTTTTTAATTCATCAAGAGAATATCCGATGGCAAGTTTCGCAGCAATTTTTGCGATCGGATATCCGGTTGCTTTACTCGCTAATGCAGAAGAGCGGCTGACGCGTGGATTGATTTCGACTGCGATGATATCTTCATTCGCCGGATTCATGGCAAACTGGACATTACAACCTCCTGAAAAATTCCCCAGTGAACGCATCATCATGATGGCGCCGTTTCTCATCTTCTGGAAAGCGCTGTCACTTAGTGTCATTGCTGGAGCTACAGTGATGCTGTCGCCGGTGTGAATACCCATCGGATCCACATTCTCTACCGTACAGATGATGACTACATTATTATTCTGATCCCGAAGCAATTCAAGCTCAAATTCTTTCCAGCCTAAAACAGCTTTTTCTACCAGAACTTCGTGTGTTGGGGATGCATTCAGACCCCTGCGGAGGGCTTCTTCAAATTGCTCTTCCTTCATTACGATACCGCCGCCAGTACCACCCAGGGTGTAACTTGGACGAATGACGAGAGGGAACCCGATTTTCTGCGCGCCCTCCATTCCTTCCAGGAAAGAATTGGCGATATGGCTTGGGGCGACTTTCATACCGATCTTGATCATATGATCGCGGAAGGCCTCCCTGTTTTCGGTTAGTTCAATAGCAGCGATATCGACGCCGATCATACGGACATTGTATTTACGCCAAATCCCGCGTTTGTCTGCTTCTATGGCCAGATTCAGAGCGGTTTGCCCTCCCATGGTGGCCAGAACGGCATCAATCTGTCTTTCTTCGAGGATACTGATGATGCTATCTACGGTGAGAGGAAGGAGATAAATATGATCTGCGGTCACAGGGTCCGTCATGATAGTGGCCGGATTGCTGTTGATGAGGCTGACTTCGATACCCTCTTCCCGGAGTGACCGTGAGGCCTGGGTTCCGGAATAATCGAATTCGCATGCTTGTCCTATGATGATGGGGCCGCTTCCGATGATCAGTACAGAACGGATACTAGTATCTTTGGGCATCTACAGTTTTGGCTTAGGTCGCTTTTCAAAAATCGGTCAAAGATACTATTTGCAAAAAAAGAGAACCCTTTATGGGAAAAATGTTCCGGAAAGATGTTTTAGTGACTGATTATGTTCATCCTGTGCTCCTCGATGGTCTCCACAGGATGGGATTGTCAACAACATATGCCCCTGAAATGACGCGTCACGAAATGGAGACTTTTCTTCCGGGTTATAAAGGAGTCGTGATCAATACGAGATGTGCTATTGACAAAAAAACTATGACGTCTGCACCTTCTCTTCAATGGATTGCCAGGCTGGGAAGCGGGCTTGACATCATCGACCTCTCTGCTGCAGAAGAATGTGGTATCACTGTCATCAGTGCACCGGAAGGAAATTCGCAGGCTGTAGCCGAACATGCCATGGCAATGCTGCTTTCGCTCGCCAATCACTTATTGATAGCGGATAGGGAGGTAAGACAAAATGAATGGTACCGGGAAAAGAATCGCGGGTGGGAAATATCAGGAAAAACGATCGGAATCATTGGTTTTGGAAATAATGGAAGCGCCTTCGGAAGACTTTGGGCCGGTTGGGATGTGACTGTACTTGCTTATGATAAATACAAAAGTGGTTTTGGTAACGAAAAAATTAAGGAGGTCAGCAAGGAGTATTTATTGCAAAATGCTGATATCATATCACTTCATATTCCGCTCACTGATGAAACAAAAGAGATGATCAATGCGGAGTTTATTTCGAAATGTAAAAAAGATGTGGTCATCATGAATGTAGCGAGAGGTAAAGTGATAAATATTGAAGCGCTTATTAATGGATTAAAGTCCGGTCACATAAAAGGTGCTTGTCTTGATGTGTATCCTTTCGAACCACCTTCATCAGGGTCTGATCATTTTAAAAAGTTTTTTGATGAATTATGCACCTTTGACAATGTGGTGCTGAGTCCGCATGTCGCCGGGTGGACGGTTGAATCAAAAAGAAAAATCTCTGAAGTCCTTCTTGAAAAGCTTAGTAAAATAATTGGCGCTTCCACTAAAATGAAACCGTAATTTAGTCTGGAATTCCTGATGTGTAAATGATTCTAAGTGAATCTCAAAATAATCCAAAGTAAAATGATGAATCGTAGAGAATTTGTTCAGCATTCCGCCATAGCGGGTGGAGTATTTATGTTATCACCTTCTGAATTGTATAAAATAAAGACCAAACATGTGGGCGTCCAGATGTGGAGCGTTCGTGATTTTGCAGATAAGGATGCTCTGGGCACGATCAATACAATTGCGGCAATGGGTTATAAAGAAATAGAGGGTTACAAATACAATGATGGTAAATTCTACACATGGACGCCAAAAGAATTTAAAAATCATTTAAATAATGCAGGTCTTAAAATGCTTAGTGCTCATACTGCCGTCAATCTAAGCAGCTGGGATTATGAGAATAAAAGAGTCAGTGATAGCATGAAAAAAAGTATTGATTCTCATGCTGAATTGGGGATTAAACAGCTCATCTGTCCGCATATTGACAAAGAACATCGCAACAAGGAAGATATTCTGATCCTCACTGAAATATTAAACCATGTAGGGATGGATTGCAAAAAAGCAGGAATGCAGTTTGGCTATCACAATCATGATTTCGAATTTGTGAAAACAGATGGCGATTACATAATGGATACGATCCTGCATCGGACAGATCCGGACCTTGTAATTTGGGAAATGGATCTTTACTGGGTTGTGTTTGCGAATGAAGATCCTATTCAATGGATCAAAAAATATCCAGGTCGTATCAGGGCGTTCCATGTAAAGGATATGGCGAAGACTGCTGCGAGAGAGACCATAGAAGTTGGTGATGGCGTGATAGATTTTCCTTCCATATTTACACACAGTAAAGAGGCTGGTGTGAAATATTTTATTGTGGAGCTTGAAAATTACAGGACGAATTCATTGGATGGTGTTGAAAAAAGCCTCAAGAATCTGAAGGGAATTTTAAATCGGTAAGCAGTAATCGTTAATCAGTAATCGTTAATCGGAAATCGGAAATCGGAAATTATTAGTTATTCATTTTTCATTATTTGAAACCCATCTGAAAGAGTTTTCATGAAGGCTACTAAATCCTTCATTTCCTGGTCCGAAAGTTTAAGATTTCCTAACTCAACTCTGTTTACATTTTCGGAGACTTCGGGCGGACCGAATTTGCCGGTGTCGCGCGAATTATAAAACTGTACTACCTCCTCGAGAGTTTTGAATACACCATTGTGGAAATATGGGGCAGTGTTGGCAATATTGCGGAGAGTGGAAACTTTGAATTTTCCATTTTGCCTGGCATCTTTCACTATGGCCCCCAGACCAAGATCAGGTTGATAGGCTTTATCCAGTTTTATTAACTCCGGATTAGCGGGAATACCAAGATTGTCATAAGTAAAATCAGTGAAGAGGACCACATTTGAAAATTGATCTGGTGTGGAAGGATGACACGAAGCGCAATTTCCTTTGAGCGTGTCATTAAAAATTTGGAGCCCTCTCATTTCTTCATCACTCAGTTTCACTTTTCCATTTAAAAAGTAATCAAATTTTGAATTGAACGGGCTTACCTCAGTAGCTTCTTCATATTCTTCCACTGCTTCCGCAAGGTCTTCAAAAGCTTTGGCTTTATCTTTAAAGACATTTATTCCATATACGCGCAGAAATAAATCACGGTATTCTGCATGCATGACATGATCGATGACCATATCCTTGTCCGTATTATTCATCTCATGCTGCGTGAGCAATGGTGTCATAGCTTGCTCTTCAAGTGTAGAGGCACGTCCATCCCAGAATAGACCTCCCATGTATTCCTGTTCAGTCGAATCATAGTGAAAGAATGGTACGAAAGCGGCATAGGTGACAGTAGGTGAATTGCGATGTCCAAAAATAGATTTGACTGCTCCTCTTGAGACCGGCAATTGTTCCGGATCGGTGAAGCTCATTTTCGGCATATGGCATGTAGCGCAAGACTGACCGGGAGGATTAGAAAGAAGCGTGTCGAAGAATATTTTCTTACCCAGCTGCTGAGAGGGATTTAAAATAAATCCAGAATTTGGGCCGGATCCTATAACGGTAAGTTGTTCAGGGGTTTTGTTTTTGCAGAAAGAGGAAAAGAAAAGCAAGGTCATGAATATACATGAACCAAGTATCACATTTAAATGAAAAGGGGAACGTTTGATGCAGCTTCTTTTGGGTTCAAAATATAGGGCAGCAAATATAGTATGTCTATTGATTTTTCCCTCCTTCTTTTTTTGTAACATATTGTGAATCTGATGAATATGAGTTGTGAGTCATGTCATCATGCTTCTTTTGTGACAAGTGTCAATGCTCAATATGATTTCTTAAGCTATCAGACAATCTATCCGCATACAGATATGCTACTTCACGATATGGGTGAAGGACTTGCAGATCACCGACCTGATTTCAAAGCTGATGGCCATGAATGGCGCACGCCACCTCTGTGGGGCATCGGACTTACCTTTTTAGTGGGAGGCCATCAAAGCTATCTGCATGATGGCAGGGCGCGGAGTCTTGAAGAAGCCATCATGTGGCATGGAGGCGAAGGTCAGCATAGCAAGGAAGGCTTCAGTAAATTATCCTCTTCTGATCGTAAAGCATTGATCAAATACCTGGAAAGCCTCTAAGATCCGTTTACCAGAATTAATCTTTCACAAGTGTTCCGATCATCTCGCCGTCCATTAATTTTTTCAGATTTCCCGGAGTATTGATATTGAAGATGATGATGGGTAGATTGTTTTCCTGACACAATGTAAATGCAGTCATGTCCATCACTGCAAGTCCATCTCGTATCACTCTTGAAAATGTGATTTGATCCAGTTTCACAGCATCTTTATTTTTTAATGGATCAGAGGTATAAACCCCATCGACGCGTGTGCCTTTTAAAATGATTTCAGCATTGATTTCATTGGCGCGAAGAGCCGCTGCACTATCGGTTGTAAAATAAGGATTCCCTGTGCCGGCGCTGAATATGACAACACGTCCTTTTTCAAGATGACGAATTGCCCGGCGACGGATATAGGGCTCAGCAATAGATTTCATTTCGATCGCGGAAATGAGGCGTGTGTACATTCCAAAATGTTCAAGTGCGCTTTGCAAAGCCATGCCGTTGATGACTGTAGCCAGCATTCCCATGTAATCACCCTGCACTTTTTCAATTCCTGTAGCCTGTGCCTGGAGCCCTCTGAAAATATTGCCTCCTCCGATCACAATGGCCACTTCTACCCCCAGATCTACAATCGCTTTTATTTCTGCTGCATAATGCCTGAGCTGTTGCGGATGGATTCCGAAGTGTTGATCTCCCATCAGGGATTCTCCACTAAGTTTGAGAAGAACGCGTTTATATTTTGCCATTGGGAATGCTAATTTAATTCGCTTTTTTCTTTTGATCTTTTTTTCCAATTCCAACTGAAGGCATAAAAAAAGGCGAATCGTTACGATCCGCCTTTTTTCTTTTCTTTTGACTTAACCCAGTTTAATGTGTCTGAATCCTGTCACCGTCAGATCCTTATTGATGCTTTTAAGATAGGCTTCGACAGATAGACTGTTGTCCTTTACGAAGGCCTGTGCAAGCAAAGTATTATCCTTGAAGAACTTGTTGAGTTTGCCTAAAGCAATTTTCTCCAGCATTTCTTCTGGCTTGCCTTCCTGTCTTGCGAGTTCTTTTCCGATCTCAATTTCTTTTTCCACAATGGATGCGTCGACACCTTCTTTGTTGAGTGCGACTGGTTTCATGGCAGCTACCTGCATCGCTACATCGCGGCCTGCGTCTTTGAATTCAGCGTCCGCTTTATTCAGGCCCACCACTACACCGGCTTTATTGCCCATGTGAATGTAGGATACTACAAGAGGTGCTTCTATTTTCTGATAGTCTGCAAGTTCTATCTTCTCCCCGATCACTCCTACCTGCTCATTTACTTTTTCACCGATGGTGATATTGTGATATGGTAGGGCAAGAAGATGCTCGAGATCAGAAGGGAATTTGTCTAATGCGATTTGTGCAAATTCATCTGCGAGGTGAATGAAGTCTTCGTTCTTAGAAACAAAATCTGTTTCACTGCTTAGTCGGATCACTATGCCTTTTGTTCCATCACTTGAAACCTTTGCAAGGACTACACCTTCCTTTGCTTCGCGATCTGCTCTTTTGATAGAAAGTTTCTGTCCTTTCAGACGGAGGATCTCAATTGCTTTTTCAATATCGCCATTTGCTTCAGTCAGTGCTGCTTTGCAGTCCATCATTCCCGCTCCGGTCATTTCCCGAAGGTTCTTTACATCCTGTGCTGATATAGTACTCATTGCTGTTGTCATTTATAAAAAATAAAATTTAGAAATCAGTGAAGCGGATTATCTGGCTTCTGCTGAAGCTGTCTCCTCCGCTACTTCTTCTTTTTCTTTTCCTCTGTCAGCTAATCCTTCCTTGATCGCGGCAACAATATAGTTGGTGATGAAGGAGATGGATTTTGATGAATCATCATTGGCAGGGATAGGGAAGTCTACCAGATTTGGATCTGCATTAGTATCTACCATCGCAAATGTTTTGATACCTAGTTTTTTAGCTTCTGACAATGCAAGATGCTCGCGTCCGATGTCAACTATGAATACAGCATGTGGCAAACGGTTGATATCTGATATACCTCCTAATACTTTATTGAGCTTGTTCATCTCACGTGTTAATGTGAGGCGTTCTTTTTTTGTGGTGCTGGCTAATGTACCATCGGTGAGCATCATCTCGAGATTGTTCATCTTTTTGACAGAGCGGCGGATGGTAGCAAAATTGGTCATCATACCTCCCAGCCAGCGGTCCGTAACGTACGGCATGTTGATGGTCTTGGCTGCAGCGGCCACGATTTCGCGTGCCTGCTTTTTGGTGGCTACGAAGAGGATCTTTTTCCCTGAGCGTGCCATAGCTTTCATAGCAAGGGCTGCGCGTTCCAGATTCTCAGAAGTGCGGTTGAGATCTATAATGTGGATTCCTTTCCGCTCCATAAAAATGTATTGGCGCATTTTGGGGTTCCATTTGCTGCGCATGTGACCGAAGTGAACACCTGCTTCCAATAAGTCATTATATAATGGTTTATCCATGATGGATGTGTTGTGTTTTTTAAGAAATAAAAATGATTAACGTTTTGAAAACTGGAAGCTCTTCCGTGCCTTTGGCTTACCGAATTTCTTACGTTCGACAACTCGTGCGTCCCTTGTAAGGAATTTTTTGATTTTAAGGGCAGGTCTGAAGTCAGCGTTGATTTTCGTTAGTGCCCGGGCAATAGCAAGTCTGATAGCTTCTGACTGGCCGCGGAAACCGCCGCCTGAAACATTGACTTTGACATCATATTGAGAAAGCACATTTAGTTCCTCGAGCGGAGCGACAACGTGTGCACTTATATGAAGCAAAGGAAAGTATTCTTTATACTCACGTCCGTTGACCTTGATATTCCCTGTGCCATTTGACACATAGACCCTGGCTACTGAAGCTTTACGACGACCGATCGCATTGATTGTATCCATAAAATATAGACTTAAACTTGTTGAGGATGAATGATTAGATCAGAGGTTGTGGTTTCTGAGCTGCATGTGGATGTTCTGCACCCGGATACACGAATAATTTCGTGAACATCGCGTTGCCTAGTTTATTTTTTGGAAGCATGCCTTTTACAGCGGCTTCGATGAGTCTTTCAGGACGGCGTGCGCGAACTTCTGTAGCGGTCAGTTCTTTCTGACCACCGGGATAGCCGGAATAGGTTTGATAGATTTTAACCAGTTCCTTTTTGCCGGTGAGCCTTACTTTGGCGGCATTGATGACGATGACATATTCTCCGGTATCGGTGTGAGGAGTGTATTCTGGCCTGTGTTTGCCGCGGAGAACGGTAGCAATTCGTGTGCCGAGGCGGCCGAGGACTTCTCCATCTGCATCTACTACAAACCAACGACGGGTGACGTCTTCGTTCCGTACGGATCTGGTCTTATAACTCAATGTATTCAAAGCAAAAAAATTTAGAATTGACTAAAAATGACCGCCTTTTCCAAAGCGGGACGCAAAGGTAGCTTTTTCGGACCCATAAAACCAAGGATTTACGAAAGATTTCTGAAAGATAATTGTATAAGTGGCTGATTTTCAGTGAAATTTTTGCACAGAAATTATAGCTTGACTACCCGAAACTCCAGGTAAGGCTAATATAAATGCCTAGAGGCTAATTAAAGCCATCTCCGAACTGACTTGGAATAGTCCATGTACTGAGCTCCAAAGTCCCTTCTTAACCGTGGTTCTTCTACGTATATCACCCAGAAATTAAACATGGTAAAGATGAGGATGCTATACCCCAATAGAATGGAAGAGTATGCAAAAAGAGCCATGCCAATAAGAGCAATTATCACACCGATATACATCGGATTTCTTGAATACCGATAGATACCTTTCTTCACCAGATTCTTTGTCTGATCAACAGGTGACAATGTTCCTTGTCCTTCTACCGCAAATCTGTAAATGCAATATAGGATCAGACACCATCCCACAATGAACAGGATCAGTCCTGCATATTGGCCAGTTCCAAAAGAAACATCAAGATGTAATCGTATTTGATCTGAGTCCAGGAGATAAGGAAACAATCCTGCAACAAGACCAGGCTGGAGGATTGTAAAAAAGAGATTACGGAAGAAGAGGGAGATCATGTTTTTTATTCAATATATGTTTACTATTGAAAACTATGCCCACGCTAATTCAGATTGATAAATCTTATACTTTTTGTAAATCCATTTGATTTGATCTGACATATTAATAATCCATCAGGAAAATTCAAGTCATTGAAATCCATATCTTCTGTATGAATTCCGGGTGAATATGTCCTCGTAGAAATATGGAGTATTCTACCTGATAAATCAAAAAAACGAATCTCTGTCAAACCACCTTCCTTAATTTCAAAACTTATTTTCGCAGCTGAACGGACTGGATTCGGATCAATTTGAAAAAGATCTATTTGAGAGGATACCCAATTAGAATCTAATACTTCGAAATGCAAATCTAAAACGTCCAGGTTTTCAATGTAAATTTCCGGCTTCAAGGTTTGGTCCATAGTGGCTAACCAGTTTGATAGCAGTCCTGATCCAGTAGGTCTTAATACGATATTAAAAAGAATGTCGTTTTGCGAAATAAGAACCGGTTTGTCTGGGTTCCAACTGAATCGAAATTTTCCATCAATTACAGAATAATTATCCTTCGCGATAGGGATAGAGATTCCAGAAAAAGAAATAAAATCCATCCCTGTTAAATCCAAAGAAAATTGCATTCCCGTTATTTTTTGAAGATCACCGGATTTAAATTGAATTTGAAAAGGCTGATTACGTTCGAATTTTTTTTCATCCACCATGACATTAAATTGCTTCTTATTTCGTGTTTTGATTTGTGGAAAATCTGTATATAATTGGACATCTCCATTAAGGTCCCCGATTTTGATACCTACAAAATCAACCTTCTGAGAATCTTGCTCCAAAGATTCAATATCCGCCGTCTCTTTAAAAACAGAAATATTTGAATGATTCATTTCCTGAGGGAGAGAGCCAAATCTCCAACTCGTATTTTGCGGAAATTCAGAATATATCCCAAGTATCAATTTCCTAAGCTCAATTAAATCCACTACACTTACATTTTCACTTCGATTGATATCAGCAGCAATGTATTGATGCAAAGATGTAAATGGTGCGATACCTAGCAGATGTTTTTGAATGTAAATAAGATCAAGAGTGCTAACTCCGTTCCTCACATTATCGTTTTTATATCCCTTTAGAAAACAAGTACTGGCATAATTGAGGTGGCTAAAACTATAATTGCCGTTTATATCAGTTCTATTAATTTTTGAAGAATCAAATGTTGAGTTATTTGAAAGATAAATATTGGCATCCGGGATAGCCTTATTATCCCTTGTGAGTACCTGGCCTTTAATAAAAGGTTGCGCATGAATTTTAGGGACACAACCTCCATATATTTTTATTTCATCAAGATCCCATGCTGAAACTTCGGCTCCATTATCAATAGGACAATAGGATAAAAGTTCTATTTTGAAATTTGAGTTTTCAGTAATCCTGAAGAGTGTGTCATCCAAAAAATCAAAATTCTGCAGTTTCCAATCAGGAGTTGTTTGTATGTTTTCCTTTCGATAAATCTCAATGCCATTTTTTAAAATCCTCAGGGCATAAAATTGAGGGTAATTGTTTGGACCTGTAGGCCCGTTAACCCAGTTATACGTTGCAGGACCCTTTTGATAGAATTCCAATCCGGTAAGCTGAACTACTGAATCAATGGAAGGATTTACGCTAAATTCAATGACTACAGAGGCAGGACTCCCTTCAACATACGCACACGAATTAAGCGTGGTCACACACATCGCTAAAGAATTATTAACACCTGGTGTACATGAATGCTTATTCATTTGAGGAGAATCCCTGTACAAATAATGAGCAGTAATATCAGCACATGGCAGGTTTGAAGGATATGTCGGAATGAATTCTGAGTAGTCCATCTGAGAGCCTTCGGCCATAACTGATCTGCATGCGTCTAAATTATAATAGATAACAGGCAGACAAGAGATTACATTCAATTGAAGTGTTCTGATGCTGTCACATCCGGAATTAGTATTAAATGTATCAACATAAATACCTGAAGTAGAATAGCCCTCAAATTCGGCTCCACTGCAGATACTTTTATTGGTGAAATTACTTACCCCTAATCCAGGTATCAATAAAAGAAACCTTATACTATCGCACCCTGCATTTGTGAAAAAAGTATCTGAATACATACCTGGTGAACTATAGCCTTCAACTGATTCCCCATCACAAATCATTGCAGAAACATAATGGAATATCGTGTCGTACATCATACATGATTCTCTTGAATTTATTTTTACTTCATGTGGAGAGGGATTAAACGAGTAGGTTTCAGTTGTGAAATTCAATGAATTAGGGTGGACCGGAAAAAAAATAGGATTTTCGATATTGCGTTCAGGAATAATTATATTATTTTGATTCACACATGAACTTAAAATATTTCCATTAAGGGTAGTTCTTCCAATAATTATATTCGGATATTGTATATCTAAGTGTCCCAAAGAATCAACTGAGAAAGCTGTGAATACAATTTCATTTGTAACTTCAATGATCTGGCCAACTGCATCTGAAGACTGAGTCCCAAAAGTATTAGTCTGAGTATAATAGGTACGAGACCACAAAACATGGCCATCCTTATCAATTTTGAATAATACCAATTCCTGTGTATCATAAATTTGAGCATATATAATATATCCATTTATTGAACGAATAATTTCATTAGCATTTACAATGCGTCCAGGTATTTCATATTCCTTAAGCCAGATAAGATTACCATTAATATCAGTTTTTTGTACGTGCAATTTATTGATACTATCAGAATAAATTGAATAAATAAAGTTTTCATCAATCAACAAATCGGGGGCAAAGACGCTTCCAACTTGTGCATATGGCTCCCCTGACTTTGCCCAGACTACATTGCCATTCATCGCGTCCATTTTTACTAAGGTTTGCCGGGGATATATCTCGGATTCGCCCTTATAACCGCCAGCTCCATATATATAATTACCCTTTATAATTAAATCATGGAAAATGGTTTTATCGGTCCCGAACACCTTTACTATTTCACCGGTGTTCTTATCTATTTCAAGTATGCTCCCTCCAGAAAAGGTTTTTAAAAAATCACTGGATTCATGTGACAATAAAAAATTACCACTTGAAGGTTTCTGAATCATCGAAAGGCATGTTGATGAATATTCAACTATATATTCTTTGGCCCAAAGAATGTGATTCAATTTAGGATCATAACGAAACATAAAACTCGTGTATCTACCTGAAAAGTCAAGATAAAATGTGCCAGCAACTGCAAGTACGCCGTCCTGATCAATTGTCATGGCATTTATGTAATGTTTACCCCCAGGTATAATTTCAAAAGTTCTTGACCAAAGGATTTTACCGGATAAATCAACTTTTACAATTAAAACACTATCATTCTCACTTCCTGCTACATAAAACCCATCATTTTCTGGTGCAGGCACCAAACTTTTTCCTCGAATATCAGATTTCGGAGAACTATATATACCTGAAATTGAAGACAACGAATTACATCCTGCATTGCAGGCCGCAAAATTTATCTTAATAGTATCCTGGAATTCTCCACATGAACTTTGAACCTGAACCCAGTATGTTCCTGACTTAGTTATAATTCTGTTCGGTTCAACTGAACCATCATTCCATAAATAATCAGGGTTACAGGACATTGGAAGTAAGGCTGACAATACTAAATATTTTCCAAAACAAATTGTTGTATCGTTGCCCAGGTGTACGCCAGGTACTACATTTTGGGCAAATATGGATCCAGCAATCAAAAGAAGAGATGCGATAATTACAGATGGTTTTATCATTGGTGTTTTATTTAATTGCATGATTGACATTTTGGGTTCACTAGTAATTGTCTTCCAAATCAGACTTCATTTTGAAAATTTGGAATATTAAACTTTGCTTTGAGTAAGCCATTAAGCATTTTTATTTTCCCGGCCTTGAATATACTTATTTTTACTTAAAAATCCAACTTTCAGTGATTTTAGAAATAAAAGAAGACTGGCTTTTTAGAACTCTAATACGCATTTCGGACAATTATTTTAAGTGTTTTGACTTGTGTAATTTAATTTTTTTCTTCAAAAATAATTTTAACCACATCTAATTTATTATAACTCAATTAGATATGATGTATTGTAAAACTTTAACATAATTCGAGTCATATTTCTTTAATTTTTATGTTATATTTATGAAAATAGTTGTCGACACCCCTTTAAGAACTAAACACCAAATCACGTCGACATGAAACTCTTTTATCCTTTCGTACGATCTTTGCTGATCCTAGTACTTAACTTAAATTCCAAAATTCGTTATAAGTACACCACCTTGGTCTAATTGAAGGGTCAAGGTGGAAGAATAAGTCGCTTAGGCAGGCACTTCAGATTAATTCATAATGTGCGATAATTGATTGGTAAAATCAAATTAATTCACTATGAATTGTAGTCTTATTCAGACTACCAATATATCATTTTTTAAAATCATAAATCTCTACACTAGCGTTGCGTTATTAATAACTTCAGTTCTTTGAAAGTATTGTCACTATTGGGTTGTAGAGGATTCAACACCTAAGACGATTTGAATTTTTACGAGTTAAAAATAACGTATTTTCCTGAAAATCATATACTTATGAATTCGGGGAAATACATATTCTCTCAAATCATGTCCTTAGTATCCTCAACGTCCTTTGATTCCATTGTTAATAGGCATTCTGGCAATTATAAGGTTAGAGAATTTACTTGTTGGAAGCAATTTTTATGCATGGCATTTGGCCAGCTTACGCATAGAGAAAGTTTGAGTGACACTGTCATGTGTTTAAAAGCAAATGCTAGTAAGTTGTACCATCTCGGAATTGGTGAAGTTGTTTCTATAAGTACACTTTCCCGAGCAAATGAGAATCGTTCCTATTGTATTTATGAAGATTTGGCTATGCTGCTAATAAAAGAAGCAAAGCGGATATATGTGGATGATACCAATTTGGAGGTGCAATTAAAAAACAATGTTTTCGGAATAGACGCTATCACGATTGATTTGTGTTTGTCTACTTTTAATTGGGCTAAGTTTCGTAGCACAAAAGCGGGAATAAAATTGCACACGCAAATTGATTTAAAAACATCAATTCCGGAATTCATTTTGTTTTCTAACGCATCCGTTCATGACGTACATTTATTAGATAGCATCCATTTCGAATCTAACAGCATTTATGTAATGGATAGAGGGTATGTAGACTTTAAGCGGCTTTTTAAGATTCACTTATGTGGTGCATTCTTTGTTACGCGATGCAAGGAAAATATGAGCTACAGACGGCTATACTCCCGTGAGGTTAATAAAAGCAAAGGAGTGCGCTATGACCAAATTATTATGCTAAACGGATATTACGTGGCTATGGACTATCCTGAAAAACTACGTCTAATAAAATTTAAAGACGAATTAAGTGGTAAAAATCTATTCTTTTTGACGAATAACACGGGTCTTACCGCAGAAGAGATTGCACAGTTATATAAACATCGTTGGAAAATAGAATTGTTCTTTAAGTGGATCAAACAACATTTAAAAATAAAATCCTTTTGGGGACATTCAGAAAATGCAGTACGAACTCAGGTATGGATAGCTGTAACTGTGTATGTGTTGGTTGCCATAGCAAAGAAAAAATTGGGGCTTCAGCAAAGCCTCTATGAAATTCTACAGATTTTGAGCATCTCTATTTTTGAGAAAATGCCAATAAATCAACTGTTTCAGCCAACTCAATTACAATATTTCAAAGAACATAATTATAACCAATTGAGTTTGTTTGACTTATAACGCAATGCTAGTGAAATCTCTAAGCAATGAAAAAGTTACTTTTTCTATCACTCATGGCTGCTATTTACGCATGTAGCAATGACCTAGAACCAAATATCGAAAACACTGATAAAATTGGATGGAGAACCCTTCCAAAATATACAATACCATATCAATATCCAAGTGGATACGTTGAAACTGAGGTGAGTAGCAACCTAACCACATGGAGTACTGGCGCAACGGCAAGCCAGAATACTTCTAAATATGGTACGACGTCATCGATTTATGAAATTAATTCTAGGATTATAACTATTTACCAAAATACTAGTAACCAACTTAGATCAGTTGAATATGTTGATGGCCCAAATCAATGGACCATACCATCCGTGGTTTCCACAGCTACTTCGCCGTTATTACCTACAATTGAAAATCAAGACGGAACACTTTATGAAGCCCATGCTAGCGTTCCGGATATTACAGGTCAATTTGTAAAAGGTAATACTAGAACTGGTTATGCTTCAAATTGGAGTTCCACATATAATTTAAAATCCGGTGGAGGTGCTGGTTCAAATATTCCAACAAATTATAGCCCTTCATTAGAATACCATGCAAATTCGGGAGGAGTACTTTTTTTAATAACTGCAGTTATAAATCATAGCACTAATCTTGGTGTTCCTGGGGTTTATTGGAGATACAACACCTCAAATTTTACCTCAACTACAGCACCTACGATTTCACTTGGCACAAGTGATCCGACTGAACTAAATGCTTCTATTTGTCCTATTGCTGTTGGAGATGAACTGTGGCTATTTTATACAATTCCAGGTTCTTCTTCACAGAGTGAACTAGTTATTAAGTACGTCAAGGCAACTATTTCGGGAAGTGGAAGTGGCGCTATTTCGGGAAGCTGGAGTTCACCTACCTCAGTTTCAGGTGCATATACCAACCACAAAATCGATGGTTTTTATGATTCCAGCTCCCAAAAAATTGTGCTGGTTTTCCAAAACTATTCCACGGGATATATAGATTTGGCGATTTCAGGTGATTTTGGGAGTACATGGGATCTAAGTGTAACTGGAATTGCATCAACAAATGGTGCGCCTAGCATTGCACATTTATAAATTAATGCAAAATTAATTATCTTCTTTGCATATTACCTAATGTGCCAATTATCAAGAACAATCCTGCCTAACAAGTGGGGTTGTTTTTTTATCTCTAATCTATTAGTTAGCATTAAATAATTTTTCAATCTGCTTCCTCCGATACTCAAAAATCTCGCGCACTTGTCGATCTACCCATATTTTTCCTAAAATATTTCCAATGATTCCCCATCCAATATCATAATTTAACTTGTCAGTCATCAGGACTCCATTTTCGACTTCTTTAAAATAATGTTGGTGTCTCCACACTTTATAAGGTCCCTTGATCTGCCTGTCATCGAAGTATTCATATTCTTTTATCTCCGAAATTTCCGTGATCCAGGTCATCGGAATATTTAGCATTGGTTTTATTTTGTACCGGATATGAAGACCTGCGTACATCTTCTCAGGTACATCACTCAATATCCTGAAGTGCATTTTTTCAGGCGTGATCAGGTTCAGATTAGCAGGTGTTGAAAAAAACGTCCAGGCTTCTTTTAATGTGATGGGCATAAATTGTTCGAAAACCAACTCTTTCATTTTACTTCGCTTACTGCTTTTTTAAAAACGTCCAATGCTCTTTTTCTGGCAAATTCATGATTCACGATCGGGTCCAGGTATCCGGGTGCATAATCTTTAATCCACTGTTTAATATACTTCTCTTCCGGATCAAATTTTTTAGCCTGTTCATATGGATTGAATATCCGGAAATATGGTGCTGCATCACAACCGCATCCTGCAGCCCACTGCCAGTTACCGTTATTTGATGAAAGTTCGTAGTCGAGGAGCTTTTCTGCAAAATAGGCCTCTCCCCAACGCCAGTCGATCAATAGATGTTTTGTAAGAAAGTTGGCCGTCACCATACGTACCCTGTTGTGCATAAATCCGGTTTCATTCAGTTCCCTCATTCCGGCATCAACGAGGGGATACCCCGTCCTGCCTTCACACCACGCC
>JBDUDG010000238.1:0-5398 GCA_040003045.1 Saprospiraceae bacterium
AAAACAATTGAACCTTCCTGTCTATCAATCTTCGATATTACCAAATGGGATGCCCTTATTTTACTTAAATGGAGGTTCTGAACCGGTCATGAAAGTGGAAGTAGTATTTAGATCCGGCGGGAGTTTTGAACACAAACCAGGCGTCGCTGAATTTATGGCCGGATTGCTGTCTGAGGGAACCAAAAAAATGTCTTCTCTCGAATTAGCAGAGTATATCGAATCCCGTGGCGCAACTATTCAGACCAGAGGGGGAGTGGATACGATCAGAGTAAGGCTATATACACTGACCAGATACCTGCCTCAATTGATGGAAGTCATCACGGAGGTTATAGGCATACCTGCTTTTGATTCCGGAGAGCTTAAAGTTTATGCTGAAAACAAGGTTGAACGTCTTAAAATCGATCTTAAAAAGAATGAAATCATAGCATACAGGCATCTGACCGAGTCGATATTTGGAACGAATCACCCGTACGGCAGGAACATAAATCCAGAAGACTTCCTTTCTATCACCGTTGCTGACCTTGAAAACCATCACATTCATCATCTTCATCCGGACAGGGGGATGGTGTTCCTTTCAGGTTCATTTGGTGAGGATGAAATAAGGATTATCAGCGAGACACTTGGCGAATGGCGTCCTGCATATCCGAATGGTAAAGCAAGCACACAAAATCCTGTCCCGGAGAGCAGGACGGGATATGTCGAGTTCAAGGGACCCCAGGACCATCAGGCTGCTATCAGGATAGGCCGTAACCTTTTTCCGCAGGGGCATCCGGACTTTACCGGCTTATTTCTGCTCAACACCATCCTGGGAGGCTATTTTGGCAGTCGACTGATGACAGAGATCAGGGAAAACCTCGGAATGACCTATGGGATCTACTCCGGTGTGGATTCCTTTGCAGAGGGAGGTTGTTTCTATATCAGCACTGAAACTGCGACTGACAATATTCAAAAAGTCCTTGAGGCCATACAACTGGAAGTACATAAGCTCCGAACCGAACCAATTCCGGAAGAAGAGTTGAACATGGCCAGGAATTACCTGATGGGACACCTGATGACACAGCTGGATGGCCCATTTGCTTCTATGGATTATATCAAAACCTTAAAAATAGAGCGTCTTGACGATGACTATTTTGAGACGATGATCAATACCATTCAGCTTCTGAATTCACAGGACTTAATGAATCTGGCGAATAAGTATATGGACCTTCAGGAGTGGGTCACTATAGTCGTGAAATAGGGTGTTCTGACCAGCTAAAAAGGAGGCCTTCGTGGCCAAATGACTGAAATTTCCTTTATTTTAGAAAAAGCGGTTTCTTTGTATCCCCCTTTGAGAAAAATCGGATTGCGACCCATGCGAATAATCCGGTATTAAGTAAAGGAATCCAATAGTTAAAACAACTCCCTTTTGCATGAAGAGTTGATTTGGTCAAGTTAGACAGGCGCATGAAATTATTTAGTCTTTTTGTACAGGAGATTGCCATTGATCTGGGCACGGCGAATACATTGATCATCCAGGATGGCGTCATCGTGATCGATGAACCGTCCATTATAGCCATTGATACGAGGACCGGACAGACGATAGCTGTAGGAACCCGTGCGATGCAAATGCACGAAAAAACACACCAGTACATTAAGACCATCAGACCGCTTAAAGATGGGGTCATTGCGGATTTTCAGGCTGCTGAGAATATGATCGAAGGCATGATCAATATGATCGGCACCAAACGCAGATTCTTCACTCACCTCAAGATGGTCGTATGTATCCCGAGCGGAATTACAGAAGTAGAAAAGCGGGCTGTATTTGACTCAGCTGATCACGTTGATTCAAAAGAGACATTTCTGATATTCGAGCCGATGGCAGCAGCTTTAGGCATAGGACTTGATGTGGAAGAGCCTATCGGAAATATGATTATTGATATAGGTGGAGGTACGACCGAAATCGCAGTGATTGCATTGTCCGGTATCGTGACCGATCAGAGTATTCGTACAGCAGGGGATGAATTCACAATGAACATCGTGGATTATCTCAAACGCAATCAGAACATACTGATCGGGGAGAGGACTGCGGAGCAAATAAAAATCCATGTCGGTTCGGCTCTCAAGCAGCTTGATAATCCGCCACCTGATTTTGCTGTCAATGGAAGAGATCTTATCACCGGTATTCCGCGGCAGATTACAATCAGCTATGCGGAAGTAGCTGAAGCATTGGATGAATCTATCGTCACGGTTGAAGAGGCTATTCTTAAAGCACTTGAAAGCACACCACCGGAGCTTGCATCCGATATTTACAAAACAGGTTTATATCTGACCGGAGGAGGTGCATTGCTTCGGGGACTTGACAAACGCATATCACGAATCACCAAGCTGCCTGTACATGTAGCTGATGAGCCACTTCGAGCAGTAGTAAGAGGCACCGGGATAGCGTTAAAAAATACAGACCGGTTTTCATTTCTGATTGACCGGAAGCGCGTCTGATGACGATGACTAAGCCTGGTCACCATCCTATCTTCGCCTGATACATGAATAATCTACTCCTGTTCATATTCAGGTATTCAGCCTTTCTTTTATTTGTTCTTCTTGAGATCGTCGCGCTCATTCTGATCGTGCGGTACAACGAGGACCAACGTGCTATTTTCCTTAACTCCTCTACTGTATTCACAGGTAAGCTTTACAAGATGGCCGACAAGGCTTACAAATATGGGCATTTGCAGACAACAGCCGACAGTCTTGCCTCAGAAAATGCGAAATTGAAAGCAGAGGTCTTTAATATGGAAAGAACATTCCAGCATATGTCCGGTAAAGAAAAACCTTTGGACAGCTGCATCCTGGAACCATTCAAGATCATTAGCGCCAGTATAATCAACAATTCCATCAATGAGCGAAACAATCACTTTACGCTAGACAGAGGTACTAATGATGGCATACGAAATGGCATGGGTGTGATCAGTCCGCATGGTATTGCCGGCATAGTAGAAGAATCTAATGGCCAATATGCCACTGCAATTTCTGTATTGCACAGTGCTGCACGGATAAGTGCGTCGATCAAGCGAAATAATTTCTTTGGATCACTTGTATGGAAGGCAACCAATCCGGAGTATATGATCCTTGAAGCAATTCCAAGACAGGCTGACATTCTCATCGGCGACACGATCATCACCAGCGGATATTCATTTATATATCCAAGGGGAATATACATTGGAACGGTCCATCGGTTCTGGACGGAAGGCGGAAGTAATTATTACACAGTTGAAGTGAAGTTACAAGAGGACATTGCACGTCTTGACCGGGTATACGTGGTGGTATATAACGAAGCAAACCCGATGATCCAATGAACAGGGAGACAATCAAACATATCCTCCGGGGGATCATTTTCCTTATAGTCCAGGTGCTCATCCTGAAAAGGATCAGTTCCGGCAATCATTGGATATGGCATTACTCGGATATTTTTATTTATCCAATCATTATCCTGCTTTTACCAATTAGGATGACCAGGCATTATGTGATCATGTTCGGATTCGTGCTCGGACTTGCTATTGACATGTTCTACGACATGGCCGGTGTGCATGCATTTGCGCTGACCGCGATGGCATATGCCCGAGGCATTGTTTTATCCTATATGGAGCCGAGAGGCGGATATCAGCTTACCATGAGCCCGACAAGACATTCGATGGGTATTAACTGGCTGTTGGTCTATACCTCTGTTTGTCTTGCAGTGCATCTATTCCTGTATTTTACAGCAGAGATATTCACATTCGTCTACATTGGTAAAATACTTCTCAAAACCCTCCTGACGTTTGTGTTTTCTATGATGGCCATCATGGGGTATCATTTACTTTTCAATCCGCGTAAATAATGAATAAAGACCGCCAATCCGACAGATCCGCCTGGGTGAAGCGCTTTATCATCATTGTGACGGGCATTCTGATTCTCCAGACTGGATGGTTGCAGCTGATCGATCCTACATATGGACAAAAGGCAGAAAGGACCACGCTAGTGCGAAGGACCCTTTATCCCAGCCGTGGACTTATCCTGGATCGTAATGGGCATCTTATGGTGCATAACGTTCCTGTTTATGATCTTAAAGTAATCTATAATCAGGTCCCAAAAAATCTTGATACTGCTCTATTATGCCAGTTGCTTGAAATAGATAAATCTACTTATCGTGAGCGGCTTGAAAAAGACTGGAAATCAAGACGATTTTCGAAATCAATTCCATTTACTTACATGGAACACATTCCTGCTGCGAAATTTCAGTACATCCAGGAATACCTTCATTTATTTCCAGGCTTCTATGGCGAGCTTCTTAGCGCAAGGGGTTATTTTGAAAATCACAGCGCCCACATTCTTGGATATATGTCTGAAGTGGATCAAAATAAAATAGATCAATCTGATGGCACTTATGTCCCGGGAGATTATTGTGGCTCTACTGGTGTAGAGAGCTATTATGAAAACTTATTGCGAGGAACGAAAGGGGCGCAATACATTTTGAAGGATAATCTGGGACGTGAAATTGAGAGCCTTGACAATGGCAGGCATGATTCACTTGCCATATCGGGTGACAACATTGTGCTGACACTTGATCATGTGCTTCAGGAATATGGTCAACAGCTTTTGCAAAATAAAAGAGGAAGCATAGTGGCAATAGAACCGGCCACCGGTGAAATACTGGCGATGATAAGTTCTCCGGGTTATGATCCGAATGAATTATCTATATCGAGGATGCGTGGTGAAGTTTTTGCAAGACTTCAAAGCGATACACTCAATCCACTTTTTGACAGATCTGTGATGGCGATGTATCCCCCTGGTTCTATTTTCAAACCGATACTTGCATTGGCAGCATTACAGGAAGGTGTCATTGATGAGAACAAAACGGTGTTTTGCAACGGCTCTTATAACCTGGGTGGATTTCGAAGAGGCTGTCACAATCATCCTACTGTGCATAATGTGTCGCAGGCAATTCAATATTCATGCAATACTTATTTTTTCACAGTGTATAAAGATGTGATTGACGATGCGGGCTATACGCTTCCGGAAATCGGAATGAGAAGGATGAACAGCCTGCTTTCCGAATTTGGATTTGGAAGAAAGATAAGTGTTGATCTGCCGAATGAAAAAACAGGGAATCTACCCGGACCTGATTATTTCGACAATATATATGGTTCCGGAAAATGGAGATCATCTTATATTCTTTCCATGGGTATTGGACAGGGAGAATTGCAACTCACCACATTGCAGATGGCTCATGCGGCGGCTATCATCGCTAACGAAGGAACTTACACAGACCCACATATCCTGAAAGCGAATGTTCCTGCAGGAAAAGAACCGAAAGCAGAATTTTATCCAAGGAGAAGGGTGTCAATTGACTATCGTTATTTTGAACCTATCATCGAAGGCATGG
>JBDUDG010000239.1:0-5397 GCA_040003045.1 Saprospiraceae bacterium
TCTATCCAAATGCAAATGGTTTTGGCTATGTGTATCTAGAAAATGCTAGGAAATTACTGGACTTTGGCACAACCAGGGTAAACCCAATAAACAATGTTGTTATATTAGGTAGGATAAAAAAACTATTTAATTATTTTAAACCTACAGTTGTGATTACTGTTGATCCTGATGGAAAAACGTCTAGGACTGGGAGGAGGGCCAAGGAGTTAATCAAGAAGATTGTATCCTATTGTGAGCAATCCCATATTCCTATAGCCAGAATATCTAGGGATCAGATTAAAGATGTATTTGGCCAATTCGGGGCATCAACCAAATATGAAATCTCTCAACTGTTAATTACTGAATTTAAGGAATTAGAATTGAAGCTTCCAAGGAAGCGCAAACTTTGGACAAGCGAGGACCGCAACATGGCGATTTTCGATGCACTTTCTCTAGGGCAAACTTGGTTTTACTTGAATGAATAATAACTAAGTGTGACAATAGATTTCTAATAGTTTATTCTCTAGCTCCTTTAAAACTATTACCTGTCTGGCTTGAGGTAAGTGTACAAACGGAGATTCGATCGATTCAATATATTGATTCAACAGGTTAACATTGGATAACATAGATTGAAAATATACAAGCGCTGAATTGGTTAGATTTATTTTAAAATCAGACGTATGGATAAGAGAAACAACTTTCGTTAGTGAAGATTCAATTCTCTTTAGAACATTGGACAAAGATTTGGATTGAAGCATAAGGCTTATAATTACACTCCTTGAGACCAAAGCATTTTCAATTGCATACCCTATATCGTTTAATGGTATAGTTATGTTTCCACGAATCACATCTTCCTCAACGTCAGTTAGATCATCGAGCAATTGTACGGATAAAAGGATCTCACTGGTTAAGTCTATGATGAAATTGGAGTCTTTCTCGGTAGAAGCAGCCACTGCGCATGCGCAGGCTAGTAGAATTGCATTCTTTCCTGTAGCTGATTCCGCCTTAGTAAAGCTATCCTTATAAACAAGGCCTTGCTCACTAATGTCCTTGAGTTCATATTTCGCCGAGCGAAATAAGCCCTCTTTGAATAGCTCCTCATATTTTGTGTTATCAACCATTTTAAATAGATTGATTAGACTTGTTTGAGCGAGAACAGAGGCTGCGATAAATTCATCAGGTTCAATTTCAGTCTTTAGGTCAAGATGATCATCAAGAAATGAGACATAAAGATAAAGTGCGAGCCAGTTGATCGCTATTTCATGAGCCTTAACATGATCTAAATTTGTGAGATCTCTTAAAAGCCAAGGAAATATCTCAAACAAATGAGGAGGATTTTTCGCATTTACGCTTTTGATCTTTCGTTCAAGGATTTTTTCTGCTGCGAGAGCAATCTTGTCGGATTTTGAAGATAAGGATGAAAACAAACTCTTACGAGCGGCAAGGATTTGGCTCTCATATTTATGATATATTATAAATGATGGATTGGACAGTTTTTTCTGCTGAAGTTCTGCTATCATGATTCAGATTTATTAAATTTACTAAATGACCTCCTTTCCGATAAAAACTGGTTTGAAATTCGTCTTTGAAAGATAACGAAAATCAAGGAAAAAACAATGGTTCTCAACAAAAGTCGTTCATGATTTTCAGTTAAAAGGGTTGTGCCTATGACTATTATCCAGGTGGTAATGTACCAAATACAATCACCGAAGAGAATGCTTATAAATTTTATACGGAAGGGCAGATTGAACCAGGATGCTATTAGAGAGGTAAGACAAGGTGGAAAAACAGAAGAAGTAAGGAAAATAAGAAAAACCTTTATACCCCAACGACTAATAAATTGATCAGACTTCAAGATGTAGATTCTAGACATATCGGTTATTAAATTTCTTTTCCCCCTTGCTTGAAGAATTAATCCTAGCGAATGGAAAATAAAAATTTGAATGATAGTGACAATGACAAAGATGAATGTCAGTATCACAACATTGTAATTTTGTATATAGGCAACTACAAATAGAGCACTTGTGCTTATAGTTTCTTGCCCTATTAAAACAATAACTGCAATGATCCAAAATGTCATTTATTAATGAATAGACCCTTAATCTTCAAAAGATTTGATGAGCAGCTAGCCAGATAAATTGCCGAAGACAAAACTGAAAGTCATTGAATTATATCACCTGTAAGCAGTCAGCTGCAAGAGAATATTAAAACGTCATGAGCTAGTGGAAGCCTATCAAAAGTCATGTTATGGCACTAGCTTTTTCAGTTCGAAAATTTTTAAGGGATCATCCTGTGTTGCAAGGTTTTGAACAGAAATAACAGCCATTCGATTTAGGATAGTGTTTTTTTGCTTCAGTCACTGCAGGACCACATGAAGCAAAATCTCCCAAATAGAGCTTATTCTTTGGCTCAGGCAAATATGAACATCCTTCTTTGTGGACTTCATGATCGCCATTCGATTGGGCATTTTGATTTACATAATACTTTGCCATAAGGAGTGATTTAAAAGTTTAAATATGGTTCAAAATACTAAATGAAAGAACAGTTGAAATCACCAGAATTGGTGAGGAATGCTTAAAATATTTTTGAGTACTGCGAAAAGGGAAAGGAAAATATGATAATATCCACATCATCATTCGTTGCATTTTTGTATATTGCCTTCTAATAGTAAACATGGTAAAACGAGTTGGAATCTGGATCAGGGTCTCTACTGAAGACCAAGCTCAAAGCGATAGCCCTGAGCACCATGAGCATAGGGCTAAATCATATGCAGATGTCAAAGGATGGAGGGTGGTTGAAACTTATCACCTAGAGGCCGTGAGTGGCAAAAGTGTAATTAACCATCCAGAGGCTAAGCGAATGGTCAAGGATGTTAGGAAAGGACATATATCCGGTCTTATATTCTCCAAATTGGCAAGGCTTGGCCGAAATACAAGAGAACTACTTGAGTTCGCAGATATTTTCAAAAATCACAATGCTGACCTCATATCACTTGATGAGAGTATCGATACATCTTCTCCTGCTGGACGTTTCTTTTATACTCTCATTGCAGGAATGGCTGAATGGGAACGTGCTGAGATAGGTTCTCGTGTAAAAGCTTCTGTAAGTACTCGTGCATTGTTAGGTAAGTCATTAGGAGGTGAAGCACCATATGGGTATAATTGGGTCAACAAAGAGTTGATGCTGAATAAGGATGAAGCACCTATTCGAAAGTTGATCCATGAGTTGTTCATTAAGCATAAGCGAAAAAGAAAAGTAGCGCAGATTTTAAATGAAAAAGGATATCGGACACGAAGAGGTGACAACTTTTCTGACACTTCAATTGATCGAATGCTGCGTGATCCTATCGCAAAAGGAATGAGACGAGTGAATTATACAGAGAGTACTGGTGACAAAAAGAAATGGAAACTGAAACCAAAGGAAGAATGGGTTTTCATTGAGGTTCCAAGAATCGTTTCTGATGAAGTTTGGGCGAATTGCAATAGGATTCTTGACGATATGGCTAAAAGTGGAAAAGTCAGAGGAAAAGGAATCCATCTTTTTAGTGGAATTGTGGAATGCGAATGTGGCTCCAAAATGTACATCCGAACTTTATCACCAAAATATGTTTGCCATAAATGCGGAAACAAGATATCTCCTGACGATTTGGAAGAAATCTTTCACAGTCAGTTGGAAAGCTTCTTATTCTCTGATTCCGAAATACAAAGCCATCTAAACAAAGAAAAACTAGTAATGAAGGATAAAGAGACTCTCCTTCAAAGTAGACAGAAGGAATACCAAAAACTGAAGCAGAAAACAGCAAATGTATTAGAACTATTTAATGAGGGTGAATTGTCAAAAGAAGCCTTCAGGGAGCATCATAGTCCATTATATGAGAAGCAAAAGCAAGTAGAGCTGTCAGTGCTAGAGCTTCAAGGTGAGATTGATGCCTTGAGAATGCAATCACTTGACAACAGCCAGGTAATCTACGAAGCACAAAACCTTCAAAAACGATGGAAATATTTCTCCAAAGAGGACAAGAGAAGCATCATTGAGACAGTAACTAAATCAATCAAAGTAGGCAAGGAAGACATCGAAATCAACCTTTCCTATATCCCCACGATCCTTGAAAACAATAAAGAAAAGCAGCATGGAAGCTAAAAGTGACACTACAATTAAATTCATACAATTATGCAACGAACCCTCATGGGTTCATACTGGCGATCAGCATAAAATTTGCGGGATAGTCTACAGCTATTTTTGCTCTTGAGATGGTGACCTTGTGGTCTTCCATCGGTTGGCGCAATACTTCAAGCACACCTCTTTTAAATTCCGGCAGCTCATCTAAAAAAAGAACCCCATTATGTGCAAGTGAAATCTCTCCGGGATTCGGAGTTGACCCTCCTCCTACAAGTGCTACATCGCTAATCGTATGATGTGGTGAACGAAATGGCCTGCTCGTAATCAGTGAAGAATCCTTTGATAATTTTCCAGCTACCGAATATATCTTTGTGGTCTCCAGTGCTTCGTTCAGCATAAGTGGTGGAAGGATAGTCGGAAGTCGTTTTGCAAGCATTGTTTTCCCTGATCCTGGTGGTCCGATCAGAATAACATTATGTCCACCTGCTGCAGCGATTTCAAGAGCACGTTTAATATTCTGCTGCCCTTTCACATCACAAAAATCAATTGAGTATTTGTCATGCGCAGTTGCAAAAGCTTCGCGTGTATCATACTTGTATGGAATGAGATCGTGTGTGCCATTGAAGAAATCAAACACTTCTGTCAATGAACTCACACCATAAACATTGAGCTGATTAACAATGGCGGCTTCTTTGACATTAGCTTCAGGGACGATTAGACCTTCAAAGTTTAGTTTACGCGCCTGTATTGCGATAGGTAAAATACCTTTCACTGGACGGACCGAACCATCGAGTGAAAGTTCTCCCACAAGCATATATTTTCCAATGCGATCTCCATCGATCATACCTGTGCTGGCTGCGATGGCGGTGGCAATAGGAAGATCATACGAGGCCCCTTCTTTTCTTACATCGGCCGGTGCCAGATTGGCGACTATCCTGCATCTTGGCAGTCGATAACCGATGCTTTTGATGGCCGATTCCATTCGTTGCCATCCTTCGCGGATTGCATTGTCCGGCAAGCCTACGAGGAAGTACATGGGTTGGCCCTGGGCCACCTCACCACCGGAATTGACTTCCACTTCAATAAGCCGCGCGTCCACACCGTGGACGGCAGCAGCATTGGTTTTTGCTAGCATTGATTTGTTTTCGTTTAACTGGTGACTGACTGAACCAACCCGTGACTTCTATGGTTCAGCTTAATTCAAACTGGTAACTATGTAAGATTATTTATATAAAGTAATCTCTTAGGTGAAAATAAAGGAAAATTCTCAGACCACAAAAGAAATTCAGTTGACTTCCC
>JBDUDG010000240.1:0-5391 GCA_040003045.1 Saprospiraceae bacterium
CAATGACGGATTTACCGGTGTGTAGCCCCACTCCTTCCTGTCTGAAAGACTTTGCTATCGTCTTTTGTTTCATTCCTTTACCTTTTTCGTGGACGCTAATTGCTTTTCCAGCGCTTCAATTCTTTTCATATACTTTGGCAGTTGCTTGAAAACTGCATAGGATTTTAAGTAGTCCATATAATTAAATGCAGGATAGCCAAACAACCTGGATCCTTCATCAAATTTTCCCGTATGCACGCCACTTTGTGCCTGTATCTCAATCCTGTCAGCAATCTGGATATGTCCTGCAACTCCTGCCTGGCCGCCAATTCTGACGTGCTTTCCTATTGCGGCACTCCCGGCAATTCCAGCCTGGGCAGCAATAGCAGTATGATCGCCGATGTTGACATTATGTGCTATTTGCACCAGGTTATCAATCTTTGATCCTTTACCTATTCTCGTTACCGCCAGCGTCCCGCGATCGATCACAGTATTGGCACCGATTTCTACATCCTCCTCTATAATCACTATACCCACATGTTTTATTTTAATATAATGACCCTCTTCATTGGGTCTGTATCCAAATCCATCACACCCGATGACTGCATTAGCATGGATGATGCTACGATCTCCTATCTGTGAATTCGGATAAATTTTAACACCAGGATATATAATAACATTATCACCAATTATTGTTCCATGACCGATATAGACATGCGGATAAACAATACTTTTTGAGCCAATGGAGCTATCACTTTCAATAAAGGAATAGGCACCAATCGAAACTTCAGCCCCAATGTGGCATGATGGATCAATTACCGCGAGGTCAGAGATTCCAGGTAAAGGCGTCCCGTTCTGACTGAATTTTTCTACAATAAACATCATAGCAGCATAGACGTCATCAACTTTGATAAGGGTGGCTTTAAGGGGCATTTTAGGTACAAAATCCCTTCCCACGAGCAATACACTGGCCTCCGTAGTGTAGGCGTGATCCTCGTATTTCGGGTTGGCCAGGAAAGTCACAGTACCCGGCCGACCTTTATCTATCTGGGATGGTCCGTGGATTCTCTTGTCACCATCACCTGCCAGTTCACCATGGAGCAGCTTGCACAATTGTGCTGCATTCAGTATCATGGCGCAAAATTAACATTCATAGGCTATCTAACCCAGTTATAACCTAGATTCTACCCTAAATATTCAAAATAGAATAAGCTACATATGCGCCTGAAACTTGATATATCGACTACTCTGTATAATTTTAGGCCATGGCCAAAAGTAAAAAGCAACTAAAAAAACAAGGGAAGGCAAAGGATTTTCGCAAAAAGATCAATTTCATGAAGATGGAGCCCCGGGATTGGCAATTTGCCGGCGTTTGCCTCCTCCTGACTATAGTGACTTTTATCAGCACCATAGGTCATGATTTTGTCAACTGGGATGATGATTATAATCTGGCCAACAATACGAACACGGCACTACTCAGCTGGAATAATATTGTCAATATTTTCTCGCAACATGTCATAGGTAATTACAATCCACTGCCGATCCTGACTTTTACTATCGAAAGGTCTATAGTAGGGCTTAATCCTGCTCTGTATCATATCGACAACCTTATTCTTCACCTGATATGTGTGTTCTTTGTCTACCGCATTTTCAGGTTACTTAACCTGACTCCACTTGCAGCAGCAGCAGGTGCACTTCTGTTCGGGATCCACCCGATGCGAGTAGAATCTGTCACATGGGTCACTGAACGTAAAGACGTTTTGTTCGGTGCGTTTTTCTTAAGCGCCTTGTGGTTCTATGTGATTTACGTGAAAACAGGATACGTTAAAAAATATTTTTATGCTGCATTGGGTTTATTCGTTTTCGCATTGTTTTCAAAGATTCAGTCCGTATCTCTTCCACTTAGCATGTTGGTGGTGGATTATTATTTCAAAAGACCTTTAAAATTTAAGCTGTTTACCGAAAAATGGGCTTTTTTCCTACTGGCTCTGATTATAGGTCTTATCGGTTTTTATTTTCTTGGAAAACAAGGATCCATCAATGACAAGACGAATTATAATATCCTCGAGCGTCTTATGATAGGGGGCTACTCTACTGGTGTATACCTTGTCAAATTTATTTTCCCATACAGGATGTCGCCATTATATCCATATCCTGCAACATTACCGATAGATGTTTATATCGGTCCGGTGGTCGGTCTGGGCCTGCTTGGATTTATTTATGTGGCCTATAAAAAAGACTGGAGACCATATTTATTCGGTGTCCTTTTTTTCATTGTTAATATTATGTTCGTATTACAAATAGTGGGTGCTGGTCAGGGTTATCTCGCGGATCGATTCACCTACATTCCATACATAGGATTAATATTTATGGTGATATATGCCGGCCAGTGGCTTTATGCTAAAAACCAGGCTGCAGCAAAACCAGCGTTCTATGGATTCGGAGTTGTACTTGTCTTGTTTATGTTTATGACGATTAAACAAAACAAGATCTGGCACAATAGCGATACACTTTGGACTCACGTTCTTAAATACTACACCGATACACCACTTCCTTACCGCAACAGGGCGAATTATCGTCGCGATGAAGGTCGTATTGAAGATGCATTAAAAGATTATGATTCCGCAATTCGGCTCAAACCTGATGGCGCATTATACAATTCAAGGGCAAAACTCTATTTCAATCTTCAGAAATATGAAATGGCCATGTCCGATTACAACCTGGCCATTCAAAACGATAGTACGCAGGGAGAATATTATGTAAACAGAGGCGCAGTATTCGCACTATCAAATCAATTTCAACTGGCCTTGAATGATTTTAATAAGGGACTAAAACTTGATCCAAAACATGCGAATGGCTATAAGAACAGATCACTGGTATACGAATCATTTCAGCAATGGGATAAAGCTGTAAATGATATCACCACCTATCTGAATATGCACCCGGAAGATGCAGATCTTTGGTATGAAAGAGGAAGACTAAAAAATATTCTTCAACAGCCCGCTGACGCGATTCCGGATATTGACAGGGCCATTCAGCTAAACAACAAACAGGGTCTTTACTATTATGAAAAAATGAAAAGCTATCTGTCACTCAATCAAAAAGCGAATGCACTACAGCAATACACCTTCGTAAAACAATTCGGCATTAAGGTTGAGCCTGCAGTCCTGACCGCTTTGTCAAATTAAAAGACGAACTTTCGAAATCTTCATCCAGTAATAGATTATGTTAACCCGGCTTATCATTCGAAATTACGCGATCATTTCCGAGCTCGACTTGCAGCTCCAACCAGGTCTTTCTGCCATTACAGGAGAGACAGGAGCAGGTAAATCAATTCTCCTTGGAGCATTGGGACTTGCATTAGGCCGCAGAGCTGATTTCCGGATTTTGCCGGATGAAGAATCCAGGTGTATTGTAGAAGCTCATTTTGAATTAGAAGATGATACACTCAAAGATTTATTCCGACGTGAGTCTTTAGATTTTGATCGCCACATGATCTGCAGGCGTGAGATTTCTTCAGGAGGCCGCAGCCGCTCTTTTATAAATGATAGCCCGGTTTCTATAAAAGTGCTCCATGAATTTACAGGCTACCTTATCGAACTGCATCAACAACACGACAACCTTGCGCTTCAATCAAAAGATTATCAAATTAATGTACTAGATACTTTAAGTGGTTCTCTGAATCTTTGGAGAAGCTACCGTGCTGGTTACACCGATATGCTCCATTTAAAAAATGAGCTACTCAAACTACAGGAGACAGAACGGTCCTCGGCCCGTCGCAAAGATTTTCTAAAATTCCAGATAGACGAGCTTGATAGTGCAAAATTATCTAAAGGTGAAATTACAAAACTTGAAGAAGAACAAAATGTATTGAAGCATGCAGAATCGATCGACCAGGCCATTGAACTAACACAGAAAATGATTAATACAGGTCCTCATGCTCTGATCAATCAACTTACGACGGTGATCAAACAAGTTGAATCTGTACGACATGTATCGGCACCGCTGGCTTCAATCGGAGATCGGCTTCAGGCGCTTCGGCTTGAGGCACAAGACATAGCTCTCGAAGCAGCCAGGATGGATGGAACTACTCAGAATGATCCCTTCCATCTGTCGAGAATAGAAACTCGTCTGTCCCAGTTGTACGGACTTACAAAAAAATACCAGAGCAAGGATGAAAGTGATCTGTTGGATCAATTGGCATCTTTAAAAATAGAACTTGGTGAATTGTCATCCGTAGGCGATCAGATCGATAAGATGCAAAAACGAATTAGCGATATATCATCTGGTTTGATAAAGAATGGAGAACTATTATCCGCAAAAAGAAAAAAAGGGGCAGAAAAAATCGTCCCTCAAATGGGCAAGTTACTTCTTGAATTAGGAATGCCAAATGGCAAATTTTCCATTGATGTAAATCCTTCTGTTACTCCGGGACCTGATGGCATGGACGAAATTGAATTTTTGTTTTCTGCCAATAAAGGTATGGCCGTTCAGTCTATACAATCTGTAGCCTCCGGTGGTGAATTGTCAAGATTAAGTCTTGCATTGAAATCACTCTATGCTGCTCAGGCAAAATTGCCAACGATTATTTTTGACGAAATCGACACAGGCATTTCCGGAGAAGTCGCATGGCGAATGGGTCAACTGATTCTTTCGTTATCCAAAGGGCACCAGGTCCTCATGATTACACATTCACCTCAGATCGCCGCTCATGCCAAAACACAATATCACGTTGCAAAAATTGGTACAGGTACACGAGATAAATCCTCAGTCACATTACTAAATCAGAATGACAGATTGATGGAAATAGCCAAGATGCTTAGCGGAGAAGTCCCATCAAAGGAAGCTATGGCAAATGCTAAAAGCCTGGTGAAGGCAGTTCAAAATTAAAGAGGCTTAATTCTTTTTAGAAGCACTAAACGATATCTTCCCGGTAATGGGCCATGGATGTCAGCTCACCGTTCATGATGTGACGTGGCAATTCGATGAAAAATGTGGTGCCAACTCCTTTTTCGGTTTCAAAAAATATCCTCCCGTCAAACGACTGAATGATATCAGAACAAATCGCAAGGCCGAGACCCATTCCTGATGATTTGGTGGTGAAGTTTGGATAAAAGACTTTTTCTTTCATATGATCGTCTATCCCTGTTCCATTATCCTGTATCGAAATCGTGATGTGGTCGTCCGTAAATACAAGCTTAATATAGATTAATCCCCTTCTGGATTTAGGAATAGCCTGAATCGCATTTTTTACAATGTTGTTTAGAACACGAATGATTTGGCTCTTGTCTGCAAATACGAAGAGATCATTGATCGGAACCTGAAGCTGAATATCCATGTCTTCCCTTTTACGGAAAAGATCATGAACAGAAGCCACTACATCATTGATCACAAACACTTCGTTCATTGCGG
>JBDUDG010000241.1:0-5320 GCA_040003045.1 Saprospiraceae bacterium
ATATCTTTATAATGTGAATATATAACAAATATATGTAATGTACTAGTAGCTGGGGGAGAAAAGTTTAGATATGAGGGGGAGGATATATGTAAGGGGGGAGTAATGTGTAAAATTCTATTAACTTTAATTTCTATACTCCTCAGAAGGGGCGAATATTTATTAAGTGTTCCAACTCCTTACCATCTACTGTCACCCAACATTTCAACCCCTCTTTTCACCTCTCCTTCATAAACACACCCCCCGAAATATCCCAAAACCTATTGAAAATAGCAATCAACTTTTCAAGGACTGTCTCACGCAGCTTTGTGCGCTCACCACCAGGTGTAAATCTGGAAACAGGTGGCAGGACCTTTGTAATCAGCGAGCCAGTCGTCTGCACATATCCGTCACGAAAAGCATTCTGAATAAAACCATACGTCTCTTCCTTATTCAGATTTTCATCTCCGATGATCTTGTCCAGCTCTTCCTGCTTTTTGTCATCCACAAAGGTATGCCAGTCATCATCGACGTCTGAAGTGGGTGTCAACGATTGAATGAAGTCCTCAATCAGATCTTTTTTGTTGCGCAACTCCAGGCTGGAATCAATGGCCTTCTGTATGCTGATCACGATTTCTTTGTCCTGCTGATGTCCATCGTGATACTTTCGGATGAGCGCCAGGATAAAATCAATATTGATCTCCACCTGCCTGATCAGCTCCATTTCAAAGACGATATCATCATTGACATTCTCACTATCGCCACGGGTGACAGTCCTGAACTCATTGTATAGGTTGATATACATACTGTGATAATCCTGCACATCGCGTTCTGACAGACTCGTCATGAAATGTCCCTTTACAAATCGTATAAAAAAATCTTTAAGCGAAGGGTTACTTTTCCTTCTCTCTTGCATATAATTATATAAAGGTTAATGGTATTGAACCTTAGCCGAGCTGGTAGTGTCCAATATTTATCATACCAGTCTATTTCGAACATTTCTGGCTTCGGCCCAGGAACAATATTATTTTATTGGTAATACATTCTATTCACAATTAAAACCACTATTTATGAAACCGACATTGACTTATTTACATGGACTCAGGATGCGGAGTACTACCATCCTACTGATGATTTCTGTTTTATTTCTTTTCAGGGACACTGTTTCAGCCCAGGTGACTACGGAGATCATATACAAATATCTTGAGCTGGATACATTCAATCCGGCTTTTACACAGGTGCAAAAAAAGAATATCAGCTCCTTTTGGGAAGAGTTTAAAGTACTTAATCAAAGAGAATTACAGGAGCGTTATTTTAAGGGAAAGACTAAATTTGGTTTTAATGGCGATTATTCGAGTACAAAGAATATGTATGTGATTTCACCTGGAATAAGTATCAGCAGAGGTACTTTCCCCAGTCAGTTTCGATTTAAATACAATTCCGATCTGACATTAACGAATAATAAGATTACTGAAAATTTGTCCAACCTATACACCTCATTTGATTATCATCCCGCCTGGGGAGACCGGATACCCTTTGAAGCATTTACTTTTTTGAGCCGATTTACGGACACCTATCTCGGCGTGGATGTCAGATATGAGATCGGAGGGGGCCTGGTACTATCGAATTGGTCCAGGAAGTTTAACAAGAAAGGTATTGAAGAACATGATAAAACCAATAAAGTAAAATTTGACACCTTACAATATAATAAGCTAACCAATGTATGGGATTTTATTCCATCTACTTCGCCTGACCATTTATCAGCTATAAAAGTGAAGAAAATTGAGTACAGTGATATTAAAATGCTAATGAATGTGCAGAAGAGAATAAACAATATCAATGTCAAACAAAACTCCATATGCCGGACCGGGCTTCTTATTGGTGCTTTTTTTGAACTTGAAAAAATCACCAGTAAGGATTCCATCACAGCTAATATTGGACGGGTAGCCAATACTGAAGATTTTGCACCAACCCAAAAACTCAGGTTTGAATGCAGGCCTTTTTTGGATTGGGCTCCATCCAGTTCGATTAAATTTAGCTTAAGACCCTATTTTAAATTTCCGTTCCTTCCCCGTTTTTATGAGTCTTATATATCCAATGGTGAGGAGATTAAAAAATTCGACTGGAGATTAGATTTGGAATCTTCAATTACTATTTCGGTAGAGGGCCCTAATGATTTTGACGGAAAAGGTGTTTCCTTTTCACTGGGGTATAATTTGTATTATGATAATGCACCTCAGACAAAACTGAGCTCTAAATTAGGTTTGGATGGATCCAATGTCCGAGTGTTCGCAAATAATATTCACCAGGTCATACGGATGGAAGTAGGCGTTGATTTCTGAAGTAAAATCAAGATTAGAAATCTGCATACTCTGTGTTGAAATTCTAGAAATATTAAAAATATCGCGGTTTGCGGTTTTGTTTATCTGGAGTAAAGTAGATGACGATATATTGAGCAAGAATTAGATTGTCCATCTGTCGAAAAACGGAGTTTTGCTCTTGCATGAACGTAGACAATCTACGCTAAACCGTAAATATTTATTGTTCGCTGCGCTCGCAATTAATCGTATTTATAATTTGAGGATTCTTTGCGCGGAAGGCCGCCCCGGGTTTGTATTGAGTGTAGTCGCATCAAATCCTGTAAGGAACAATGTTGACCACAATCAATAAATCAATCTCACGGTCTTTGACACGTTGCGAAACATCCTTCAGCGGATACTCCAATCGTTTTTAACACAAAAAAATAAGACCCGCCATTTCTGACAGGTCTTCATTCTTTAACTTGGTTACGTTTTCCTAAGAAAAGAGGCTTAACCAAGCATCACAACACAAAAGTACGGATATTTGCTGAAAAGACCAAATACAAATGAAATTTAAGGATTTTACCCAATATTTCTCAGCACCACGGATAAATAGATTTTTAACATCAACCGCTAACTCTAAGTACAGAACCACAAAGCTTTACAAAGCAAATCTCAAAGTTTCGCAAACATTTCACCCTTTGCTTGGAATTTTAGAGGTGGTTTTAAGGAACAGATTGAACGATATCTTATCTGTTCATTTTGCCAGTCCTGATTGGATTACAAACCAAAAAAGTGGATTCATGAGTGATCCTTCCTTAACTTTTAAACACAAGCGAACCGGGAAAACAAGAATTAATGACTTTTTGAAAAAGGAAATCCTTAATGCTGAAAACAGGATTCGCAAAACTGGAGTTCCGATCACAAGTGGAAAAATAATTGCAGAACAAACTTTGGGTTTTTGGACTGCCTTATTTGAAGTTCATCACTACAAATTATTACTTGGAAGACCAATTCAAATTTTTCAAAAATTACCTTCTGGTTATGGAAGAAAAAACGTGAGCGATGAGCTTGATAAGGTGAGAAGATTTCGAAACAGGATCAATCACAATGAGCCGGTTTGTTTTGTTGGGAACAATATTGATTTTACAGAGACCTTAGAAGCATATAATTCAATTGTCAATATTCTAAATTGGATTGACCCCGAGCTATTAAAATTTATCACCGATGTTGATAAAGTAAAAATTACAATTGCCAAAGCAGGCAAAATCTAACGACTAAAAATTGGATGTGATCACATACTTACAGTCCTTATGCATGTGCTTGTTCGCCCCCTATACTTCGACTTCCTATTCTGTCCCATGTGCTTCAGCTCAGTAACCATCCCCTGAGGGGGACCCTTTCTCATTTCAAAAAAAAATTATTTAAAACTCATTGACGGTAATAAATCACTTCCTTTAGATAAAGGGTCTCCCTTGGGGGAATTAGGGGGGAAACGGAATTATTTTAGATTTGTCACCCCCTCTTCATTCTTGATATTCCCATAACAAGTTCCATAAACCCAACCAACCTTAATATATTTACCTCAATTGATCCAAAACCGAATATTAACCAAGCCATGACCACTTTTCATCAACTAACAATTCGCTTAGAACGTTCTAATCCTGAAATATGGCGCCGTATACAAGTGCGATCAAACATTACACTTTTTGACCTTCATCATATCATTCAAATCGTAATGGGCTGGACTAATTCTCACTTGTATGAGTTTCGAATAGGTAAAAAGAGATTTGGGACCCATTATGATGATGAGTACGACGAAGAATTTTATGGCGACAATTTTCAGGACGCCTCAGAAGTAACCCTCACCGACCTGAAAATAAAACGGGGAAACAAGATTTTGTATCTGTATGACTTCGGTGATTATTGGGAGCACCTGATCTCAGTAGACAAAGTCGAAAAATACGCCGATTCAACTATACAATTGCCTGTTTGCACTGAAGGCGAAATGAACTGTCCCCCGGAAGATTGTGGAGGTATTCATGGATTTTACAATATGCTTCAGATCCTCAACACCATACGGCATCCGGAGAGAAGAGAGATCATTGAATGGTACGGTAAGGTTTTCAATCCTAATCACTTTGATATTAGAAAAGTGAATAAACAATTCAGAAATACAAAACCAATACGCTCAAAATTGTAAAATCGCTAAAACTTGTAGACATGGACAATGTAGACTCCCACATAATGGTAGAAATATTTCGGAAAATAAAGCACTGACAAAAATTCAGGAAAATTACTTTTGAGGGGAAGGGAAATCGACGATTGAAGGCAAGGTAGTAGTGTAAGTAGATTTGTATAAATTTTGCGATATCCCAAGCAGCTCCGAGATTGTCAGAATTGAGAACACACAGGTACGTCTTTTGGACGGAGTTTTGGAATAAGGGCATTACTTCGGTACAGTGTGCCGGTGAAAACATGAAAAAAGGTAGTGGGTAATGTGTAGTGAGTATTGAGACACTTCGACTCCTTTTCGAACGAGTTCGAACTGAGGCAGCTCAGTGCAGGAACTTCGACTCCTCTTCGAACGAGTTCGAACTGAGGTAGCTCCGTGCTGGAAAGTGAAAAAAGAAAAGTGAAGAGTAAAAGTGAAGTACGAGGATCGAAGGAGTATCAGAATAAGGAGGGAGAGGTGATGATCGCGGTGGAGGTATGAATCATCCAAAAATCCTTAATTTTACAAAATGAATAATTCAGAGTATTAAATCCACAATGCAAATTAATACTGACCTACGGACAAAATTGATCGAATTGCTCTTTCCCTATAATCCCTCGCGGATAGGGATATTCGGATCATTTGCCCGTGGTGAAAATAAGCATGACAGTGATTTGGATATTCTGATCAGCTTCCATGATCGCATGAGTCTCTTCAGGCTTGTTCAGATTGAACAGGAATTATCAGACAAACTTGGCATCCGGATTGATTTGGTGACAGAGAACAGTGTGAAGAATCCCCTGCTAAGAAAATACATCCTTCAGGACCT
>JBDUDG010000242.1:0-5311 GCA_040003045.1 Saprospiraceae bacterium
AGTAATTCACGATCCGCTACTGGATGCATAAAGTGTAGCGTAATTAAATTGATTGGTTGACTCCTTTAGAGAATATTAAAATTTAAATGCTAGCCTCCTTCCTGCAGGTTGGCCTACCACTACCCCATTTTCATATAATAGAATTCCATTAACCCATGTAGATTAGATCTTACCTGGTAAAGTCTTTCCTTCCAGAGAAGACCAATTGCATTTGTAAAGAATATTTTCTTTATGGACAAGAGTTTCTTTTTTTGTGTCAAGCATCACTATGTCCGCAAAGCATCCTTCCTCAAGATATCCACGGTCAGCAATTCGAAAACACAAAGCAGGCGCATGACACATCTTCTCCACAATTTTTTCAAGGCTTATTTCACCATCTTTCCAGTGCGAGAGCATCATCAATAAAGAATGCTGGATCAATGGAAGACCTGACGGAGCCTGGAGATAAGGTTCAGATTTTTCTTCCCTGGTATGTGGTGCGTGATCTGAAGCGATGATGTCTATCCTATTTTCTTTTACAGCCTCGAGTATTGCTTTTCGATCTTCTTCTGCTTTGATAGAAGGATTACATTTGATCTGGTTACCTAATTCGATATAATCTTTTTCGGAATAATACATGTGATGTACACACGCTTCTGCCGTGATCCGTTTGTCAACTATATTTCCCTGATCAAACAATTCTACTTCTTCTTTTGTCGTAATATGGAGAACATGCAGGCGTGAATTATATTTTTTTGCAAGTTCAACTGCAAGGCTTGAGCTTTTATAACATGCTTCGCGGCTTCTTATCCATGCATGGGCTGATGGAGGAATAGCAGTGCCATATTTTGCTTTTGCTAAATCGAGATTAGCATGTATGGTGGCTTCATCTTCGCAATGTGTTGCAATTAAAGTTGGACAGCGTGAAAAAATATTTTCAAGCGTTGTCATATTATCTACGAGCATATTACCTGTGCTGCTGCCCATAAAAACTTTGACACCACAGACCATGGCAGGATCTGTTTTGAGTATCTCCTCAAGATTATTATTTCCTGCTCCCATAAAAAAGGAATAATTGCCCCAGGCATTTGCTGATGCAATCCTGTATTTGTCTTCAAGCAATTCCTGTGTTAATGCCGGTGGTCGCGTATTTGGCATTTCCATGAAGCTGGTAACACCACCCGCGATCCCCGCTCTTGATTCTGAATAAATAGTGGCTTTATTCTCCATACCCGGCTCTCTGAAATGAACCTGGTCATCAATAACACCCGGTATCAAATGCCTGCCATTGACGGAAATTTCGATTGCAGCACCTTTCTGGCTTATACTTGAATCAATACGTTCTATCCTGTCGCTTCTAACCAGCAAATCACCTTCAATGATTTTACCGCGATTGATAATAAGTGCTTCCTTGAAGATGATATCCTTCATAGCCGGAAAGATACCAGCTTTAGCCTCATAGTCCTGAACCTTCAACGCTAAAATTTACATAGTTTTGCGCTTCCAATTTTTGAAACTGATGCGCATCCTAAATCCTTTTGCCAATACCGACACCATCATAGGAATATGTGGAGGCGGACAGCTTGGAAAGATGCTGTGCGAGGCCGCATCGGTCTGGGACTGGAAGACTGCCGTGTTAGATTCACATTCTGATGATCCTGCTGCTCAGCTCGCCCACAGGTTTGTAGAGGGAGATTATACAAAGTATGAAGATGTGCTTGCATTCGGGATGTCAGTCGATCTGATCACTATTGAAATTGAAAAAGTAAATCTTGAAGCATTAATTGAATTGGAGCGCAGAGGAAAGATCGTTCATCCCTCACCTAAAGCGCTTGGCATTATAAAGGACAAAGCACTGCAAAAACAATTTTTTGTAGATCAGGGCTTGCCTACTGCTTCCCAAATACTTTTTGAAACGAAAGTGGATATCCTTAATGCAATTGAAAAAGAAACTATTGAATATCCATTCGTTCAAAAGGTGCGTTCTGGCGGTTATGATGGACGAGGGGTTTCCATTATCAAATCAAAAGATGATCTTCCGCTTCTTCTTGATGGATCTAGTATTGTTGAACCTTTTATTGAAATTGAGGTGGAAGTTGCTGTGATTGCAGCACGCAATTTGAATGGAGAAATAAAAACTTTTCCACCTGTTGCTATGTCCTTCCATCCTGACGCAAATCTTGTGGAATACCTGTATTGTCCAAGTGGTCTTGGGCCCGCACTTGAATTGGAAGCCACACAAATTGCCCAAGCAGCTATTGAGTCACTTGACGTTTGTGGGTTACTGGCAGTTGAATTATTTCTGACGACGGATGGTGACTGGCTGATCAATGAAGTGGCACCACGTCCGCACAACAGTGGGCATCATACCATTGAGTGTTGTACAGTAAGTCAGTTTCATCAACATTTGCTGGCGATATGTAATCTGCCACTTATTGACCCACAACTTCATTTTCCAGCAGTAATGGTAAATATACTAGGTGAAGAGGGCTTTGAAGGACCACCGAAATACCTGAATGTGGAACAGGCTCTTCGCATGGGATCTGTCTATGTACATCTTTATGGAAAGAATACAACCAAGCCATTTCGCAAAATGGGACATGTGACTGTGGCGAATCGAAATATAAACCGCGCTATCAAAACTGCCAATTTTATAAAAGATTTAATCAAAGTGATATCATGAAAAAATCCCTGGTGAGTATAGTAATGGGTTCTGATTCAGATCTTCCTGTGATGAATCAGGCTGTGGAGATATTAGATCTATTCGATATACATTTTGAACTTGATATTGTATCTGCACATCGCACGCCTGAGAAAATGGTTGAATTTGCAAAAGGAGCGCATAAGAGAGGGATAAAAGTTATAATAGCAGGCGCGGGTGGAGCTGCGCACTTACCCGGTATGATAGCAAGCCTGAGTCCGCTGCCGGTTATTGGTGTTCCTGTACGTTCTGCTTCAATGAGTGAAGGCTGGGATTCGATTTTGTCAATTCTTCAAATGCCGGGTGGAGTTCCTGTGGCGACTGTTGCAATTAATGGAGCGAAGAATGCAGGTATACTGGCAGCACAGATTATCGGAATATCTGATGATAAAGTGCTGAAGAAAGTGATAAAATATAAGACAGAATTAAAAGAGGAAGTGGAAAAGAAGTCAAGGACTATAAAAAAATAAGGACGCAGATTTATTAAGAAAAATGAGCATTTATTAGGATTAATAATCGAAATATATAAGTCGCTGCAAAGTGATGACAATCAATCTTAACAATTCCGCGTCCTCTTTTTGTTTTCTTTAATCCCTCTTATCTGCCAATAGATACAGCGCTGCCATTCTTACTGCTACCCCATTCTCAACTTGCTGTAGAATAATTGAATGTTCGGAATCAGCGAGGTCGCTTGTGATTTCCACACCTCTGTTGATTGGGCCGGGGTGCATGATCACTATGGGTTTTGAAAGCGTATTCAACACCTGTCTTGAAAGTCCATAGTGCATGGAATATTCTCGAAGGCTTGGAAAATATTTTGTTTGTTGCCTTTCTAACTGGATGCGAAGTACGTTAGCAACATCACACCATTCAAGTGCTTTTTTTAAATCATATTCTACAGTGACACCAAGGCTTTCAATGTGCTTTGGTATTAAAGTGGGGGGTCCGCAAAGTTTGACTTCAGCACCCAATTTATTAAGACAATAAATATTACTGAGTGCAACACGCGAATGTTTTATGTCACCAACAATGACTATTTTTTTTCCTTTTACGCTACCAAGTCGCTCACGAATTGAATATGCATCCAGCAAAGCTTGTGTAGGATGTTCATGTGTCCCGTCTCCGGCGTTAATGATATTTGCATCTATATGCCTTGATAAAAACATATGAGCGCCTGGTGCTGGATGACGCATTACGATCATATCCACCTTCATGGACAGAATGTTGTTGACTGTGTCAAGAAGCGTTTCACCTTTACTTACAGAAGAGGAGCTTGCACTAAAATTGACAATATCAGCACTCAATCGTTTTTCGGCCAGCTCAAACGAAATGCGTGTACGTGTTGAATTTTCAAAAAAGAGATTTGCAATAGTGACATCACGAAGAGAAGGCACTTTTTTTATCGGACGGTTGATGACTTCCTTAAACTGATCGGTAGTCTCGAAGATGAGGTTGATGTCATCACTGGTGATGTACTTGATACCCAACAGATGTTTCGTGCTCAGTTGTTTGTTGGTCATACTATGATTTTACATCCTCTTTGTTCGGATAAATTCTCACCTTTCCACCACCTCCTTCATCCCACTCAACTTTGACATACGCCTGGTCAAGTGCATCTACCACCATTCCTGCATAATCGGATTGAATTGGCAAATCCCGGTTAAATCGTCGGTCAATCAATACCAATAGCTCAATCTTTTCAGGACGGCCATAATGCTGTAGTGCAGAAATGGCGGCCTGAATAGTCCTGCCAGTGTACAAAACATCATCCACGAGAATGACTTTTTTGTTGTCGACCAGGAAATCAATTTTCGTAATGCTGGCTTTCAGAGGTTCATGTCTTGTGCGGAAATCATCTCTGTGGAACGTGATGTCCAATAGGCCATATTGAAGTGCATGGAGATGGCCAAGTTTGTGAAGTCTTTGAACCAGGCGATCAGAAAGGGCTATTCCTCGAGGTTGGATACCGATCATGCAGGAATCACTAAAATCCCCATGATGTTCGATCAACTGATGGGTTAACCTGTCCAGGACAAGGTTAAGTTTTTGTTCAGAAAGAATAATCCTGCCCGCACCCATCAAGAGGCAAATATAGAGAATTGAATTTACCTCTGCAGCGTATCTTTCACGCATGAATCTCAGGCAGGTCATTTTAATAGTATCCTTCCCATTCTGGTCTTTTGCTGTTTCAGGCCAATATATTGAGCTTTCTAATGCTTCTTTTGAAGGTGAACCTAGTGACGCCACCATCCCCCAGGGGTGGATGATCTGTAAAGAGGGCACGACCCCGGATATCCTTCCGGGAGCCTGGGGCGTTTACAATAAAGCTTCAGATGGGGATACTTATCTGGGTCTGATCACCCGTCAGAATTCTTCGTGGGAAAGTATAGGACAGCGTCTGACAGCTACGCTTGAAAAAGGGAAGTGTTATTCGTGGTCCATGGATCTCGCTCATTCCGATACTTATTCAGGGTATGCCAATCCATTAAGACTCCGAGTTTGGGCTTCAAAGCTAAAATGCCAGAAAGATCAGCTCATCTATGAAAGTCCTTTAATTGAACATGGTGAATGGAAGTCTTATGCTTTCAAATTCACTCCGGATGCAGATTACAGGTATATTCTTTTGGAGGC
>JBDUDG010000243.1:0-5307 GCA_040003045.1 Saprospiraceae bacterium
GGTGCTGAATGGAATGGTGAAGATGCACGTCCAAATTTCCTGTACACTTTTGAGATTGGCGCGAACGTATTTCATGGATTGGGTGCATACATCGAAGCCTACGGTGATGTTCCCCAACAACGCATTGATGAGTTTCAGCATCGGCTTGATGGAGGGCTCACTTGTCTGATCGGTCCCGATGTGATTGTTGATGTTTCCGGTGGTATCGGTCTTAGTGACAATGCGCCTGAGCGCTACATAGCCGTTGGTCTTTCCTACAGATTTAAAATGTAAGATTAAGATAAATTGCTTATTGTCAGTTGGCAATTGCTAATTTCACAATGTGAGCAAACTATTCTACCTCGGCACCATTCTCCTGATTCTATTCGAAGCGGCCAATATTTATTTCATCTTGCCTATTCCGGGAAGCCAGGAAATAAACAGCATCTCTGTCGCTTATTTTCTTCATTTTCATCAATGGGTGATCAGGGGAATTTTGGGGGTTATAATTCTCCTGGGCATAGTGTCAGCATGGAGAAGTTCAAAAATCCTTGTGTTGATTTTACTCGTTTTGACAGGAGCGGTTGAATATGTGGCTAATTTTAAAATGGCTGCCGATCATATGTTCTATCAACCTGAAAAGGTGACGATGCTGAATGCCTCCTACAATAGAATCAGCGCTGAAAAATTAATCATTGGTGTTGCTTACCAAAATGAAGCAAAAGCCTATCCTATTCAATTTCTCGCTTTTCATCACCAGGTCCGCGATTCGATCGGTGGGCTTCCCATCATGGTTACTTATTGTACTGTTTGCAGAACGGGACGTGTATTTCAACCAGTCCTAAAAGGTAAAAATGAAACTTTCCGGTTGGTTGGAATGGATCATTTCAATGCCATGTTCGAAGACCACACAACAAAGAGTTGGTGGCGTCAGGAAAGCGGCGAAGCTGTTGCCGGTCCATTGAAGGGGCAAACATTGGATGAATTTCCATCCACACAGGCCACACTCGGTAATTGGCTGAAATTGCATCCAAATAGCCTGGTTATGCAGTCTGATACTACATTTCAATCTGAATATGATTCCCTGTCAAATTATGAAGGAGGTCGAAAAACAGGAAAGTTGACCATGCATGATACTGCTTCCTGGCAGAAAAAATCCTGGGTGGCGGGTATTGTATTGAATGGGCAGGGTAAAGCCTACGACTGGAATAATCTCCTCGTGAAAAAAATTATTAACGATGAAATATCCGGAGTGCCTTTCGCGCTGTTTCTTGCTGCGGATGATAAAAGCTTGTTTGCCTTCAAAAGAAATCCCGATCAACAAAATTTATTCATCCGAAATGACACTTTAAGCGATGGACGATTTCAATACAATTTACTGGGAATTCAGTATCAGGATTCCACAAAAAAGCTTCAGCCTTTACAGATTTACCAGGAGTACTGGCATAGTTGGCAATCATTCCATCCTTCTACATTAACAGACAGGTAGCTTATCAGGCACAAGATCTTTCCTGAGCCTTTGTCTAGGGCTTAGAATGCATTTTTTCAACGTTTGTGGTCAAATGTAGCGGAGGTATAAATTATGTTTAAGGAAACCACAATTGTATTTAAGGAGAATATTAATTATCTCATTTATAGATAGTTATTTCCAATAAATATTGCAAAACCCATTCTTCTCGAGCCAAATTCTAAGGAGATTCTAATTCGCATTACTAAAGTTCCTTTTCAATACGGCCTATCTTTGACGTATGAAAAGTATTATTTCATTGAAAATATCTATCAACCTCATTACTTTTCATTGGCTCAGCATTTCCTCCATTTTCCTCTTCTTTTGTTTTTTCAACCTTTCTGCTCAAACCTCAGTCTTAAAAGGGTTCGTCACCTCCAAAACAGGAGAAAAACTCGATGCTGCAGGAGTCTATCTGAAAGACACTGATTTCAAAGCTTTCACAAGTTCAAATGGAGAATTTGTTATAAAGGGAATCATGCCTGGTAGTTATCATCTCATATGTAGCTACATCGGTTATTCTTTGTTCGAAACAGAAATTACAGTGAATGTCTCGGCCCCTACACAGATTGATATCGTGATGGAACCTGATCCGCATTTACTTAATGAAGCTATCATCATCGGGCACAAAGAAGTCAATACAGTAAAGCGCATGCCCGAAATCGAAGGGACGATGATCTATGCTGCAAAAAGAAATGATGTGATCCAGATGGATCGTCAAAATAGTAATACAGCACAGGTCATGCAACGACAGATTTTTTCCAAAGTGCCCGGAATAAATCTTTGGGAATTCGATGGCTCAGGAAATCAAATTAGTGCAGGTACACGAGGGTTATATCCACATCGAAGTATTGAAATGAATGTGAGACAGGACGGATATGTGATCAATTCAGATTTGTTTGGCTACCCTGAAGCCCATTATGCACCTGCGATGGATGGGGTTGAAAAGATTGAAATCGTCCGCGGCAGCTCAGCCTTACAATATGGTCCTCAGTTTGGAGGATTGATTAATTTCATTATGCGTGAAGGCGATAAATATAAAAAATTCAGTTTCCGGACACAACAAACAATTGGATCTGAAAAATTGGTTTCAACTTTTAATTCAGTCGGAGGAACTTTAGGCAAACTAAATTATTACGCTTATTTCAATTCTCGTACTTCTTCAGGTTATCGTCCGAATAGTACGTATAATAACTATACGGCTTATGCATCCATAGGGTATAAATTTTCTGATAAGCTAACTGCGAAAATCGAATATTCTTTCCTTGACTATGTAGATCAATTGGCCGGAGGGCTTAATGATTCGATGTTTAATGCAAATCCTTACCAAAGCACCAGAACTAGAAATTATTTTCAGCCTCATTTCAATATCCCGTCTTTGCATTTCAATCTGACGCTAAACAGCAATACCTCTATTTCGTTCGTATCTACCTATATCTATGGACAGCGAAACAGTGTTATTTTCATTCAGCCGCCAACAGTATCGGATGTCATCAATCCTGTAACACTACAATATGCTCCAAGACAGGTGGACCGGGATTGGTACAACAGTTTGTCAAACGAAGCCCGCATTTTGCATAAGTATTCTTTTCTTCAAAATACCAGCGCCTTATCTTTTGGTTTGCGATACTCCGATAGCAGAACGCGCAGGGCACAAAGAGGTCCGGGAACAACTGCAAGTAATTTTGATCTTTCACTCACCGGTCCATATTTAACTGATCTCAATTTTAAAACAATCAACTATGCCATCTTTGGTGAAAATGTTTTTCATCTTGGAGAAAACTTTTCACTCACTCCGGGTGCCCGAGTGGACATATTGAATACCACCTCTAGCGGATATTTGAATTACCTGCCCACTGATTTGGTGGTGAAGAAAAATCGGAATATTCCACTGATAGGTTGTGGTGCACAGTATAATCTGTCCAATAATATAAACGTGTACGGAAATGTTTCACAGGCTTATCGTCCTGTCCAATACAATGATCTTATTCCTTTAGCGTCCATAGATAAAATAGATGCCGGCATGAAAGATTCTCACGGGTATCAGGCAGATTTTGGTTTTCGGGGAAGTGTAAAAGATATCCTTCGATTTGATGCCGGGGTTTACCTTCTTTCCTATGTCGATAGGATTGGAACTGTTACACTAAAAGATTCATTGGGTTCGAGCTATAATTATAAAACTAATACAGGGACTTCTGAAGCAAAGGGCGCGGAAATATATGTTGAATTTCATCCGCTCAATTTGCTCGGGTCAGGCTCAATAGGTGACATCAGTATATTCACTTCCACTTCCACCGATTATGCATTGTATAAACCAGGAAGCATGATTGTGAAAAGTGGTGAGAATACAGACATAGGCGGCAATAAGCTTGAGAATGCACCTGACTTTATCTCACGGACAGGAATTACATATAGCTACAAGAGGATCTCTTTTACTGTCCTCTACAGCTACACAAGCTCATTCTTCAGTGATGCTGCCAATACAAAATTTACAGCTTCGGGTATTAGCGGAATTGTGCCTGGTTATGGTGTTTTTGATTTCAGTGGTGTTGTAGATTTTGGCCAATTTAGCCTAAACGTAGGCGTAAATAATTTTACCGACGTGAAATACTACACAAGACGCATCAGCACTTATCCCGGGCCCGGTATACTGCCAGGGGATGGAAGAACATTTTACGTTGGTGTAGGGGCAAAGTTTTAATAGATATAGAGGCAATTAGAACTAATCAGTAATTATAGTGAGACCTGATAAAGATCGGCCCGTTAAATAAACTCTTTGTTTTAATGGATACTTGCAATGAAGCAAAAGGTTTAATATCTTAGCAGGAGTATTTGATTTTAGCGTCTCGTATTTATGAAAAAAGAAAATTACCCGGATGCAAATATTAATATCCTTATAAGTAAATAATATAGTAAATAAAAATCGTTAAATCCTCAGACTTCTGTTTGAAAACCTACTAAAAAAGGATTTTTCATATCATCAGAATTAAATATCCACTCAAATCATTGCATAGTACCCCAGCCAATGTGTTGTTCGAAAGTTCAGCATATTGGCTTTTTTATTACTTCATTCTTTTTTGCATTTTTTAATTCAAGGGTGAAATATAAAGCTCCTTAGGAACGAAATATCTGTATAAAGGGAACTGTCAAAAGTATATTTAAGCTCCATGGGAGCGTCATATCTGTTTTCTTCCCCTTAGCGTAATTCTTCCTTCATATGCACTACTTTAGAGCCGTACAAATTAGCAATACTTGAGGACCACATACACTTGCATAGACGCCCACACCTGTGGTAACCCCGTCCGTCTTGTGAAAGAAGGTGGCCCCTCATTGCAAGGCGCAACAATCAACGACAAACGCCTCCACTTTCTCCGCGAATATGACTGGATACGAAAGGGCCTTATGTTTGAGCCACGTGGTCATGATATGATGAGCGGAAGCATCCTATATCCGCCTGAAAATCCGGATCATGATGCATCAGTTTTATTTATTGAGACCAGCGGTTGTCTTCCTATGTGCGGTCATGGCACGATCGGGACTGTTACCATTGCCATCGAAGAAAAACTGATTATTCCAAAAACGTCGGGACGTTTGATTCTGGAAACACCCGCAGGAATCATTCATGTCGCGTACACCGAGGAGAATCATAAAGTCAAATCAGTAAAGCTTACCAATATTCCTTCATACCTGGATTCTTCGGATTTAAATGCACACTGTCCTGATCTTGGTGAACTGAAAATTGATGTTGCATACGGCGGAAACTTTTATGCCATTGTAGATGTGCAGGATCACTTCCCTGGACTCGAACATTTTCATGCTGA
>JBDUDG010000244.1:0-5292 GCA_040003045.1 Saprospiraceae bacterium
TGCGTGAGACAGTCCTTGAAAAGCTGATTGCATTTTTCAATAGGTTTTGGGATATATCGGGAGGGGTGTTTATGAGGGATTGAAAAAAAAGGGATAAGGAGTAAGGGATAAGGTGTAAAGAATAATCAACATCAACCAGTAAGAACTAACGCAATAATTTTCGATCAATTCCAGCTTGTCTTAAAATCGAAAGGAATGTGCCTAACGGCATATCACGGCCTCCATGAAATGGAACTGAGATTGTCTTTTTTGAGATTGGATTGTAATATATCCGGTGCGAGCCTCTGCTTCTTTTGAAAAGATAACCATGTTGTTATAACATCTTTATCAAATGAAGTGGGGATAAATTCACTCCTAGATCAAATTAAGATTGTATTCCAATAAATCACTGTCATCAGGGACAGGCTCTCCATGATCTTTGAGCTCCTCTATATAAAGTTCGATAGCTTCTTTGGCCATCGAAATGGCTTCATCAACATTGTCGCCATAAGTAATGCAACCAGGCAGAGCGGGGACCATCACGGTATAGCCGCCTTCAGGTTCTTTGCGTAATAGTAATTTATAATTTAACGACATACCCGGAAGATTTGAAGTATTCTAAATCCAATCTGGCTGTCAAAGATAGGTGAACTGAAGATAGTGAAAATAAAAGCAACGATTGCTGAACTGTGGTTGGTGAACTACGTTTGGTGAGCTGCGGTTGGTGAGCTGCGGTTGGTGAGCTATAGCACAAGGTGGTGTACTAGCAAGTCGAACCATAGCACAAGGATGAGTTCAGCAGGCGTTGCACTGTGCGTCGAAGTATGGGAATTCAATGCAGAGCAGATGGAAAAAGATGCACCAAGCGCTTGTAAATTTCCAATATTAGATGAATAGTTACAAAAGTCCTTTTCAACGTGTAGTTCGCACTTTGAGGAAGTAAAATCATTTCCAAAAGCACTAACATTCCAACAAATCATGATTCAAATGAAAAAAATCTTCCTGCTCCTTTTCTTTGCAATGGTGATGACCCTCGCAAATGCGCAAAACCTCACAGTCAAGAAAAATCCCAATGGTGATATTCTTGTGCAGCCCCTTAATACTTCGTCAAGTATTTTCTTTGGTCAGGATGCGGGAGCTGTAAATACAGGAGGAAACAATACGGCAGTGGGATCGTTTGCATTAAGTACCAATCTAACAGGCTCGTATAATGCAGCAATAGGTGCAGATGCATTGAAGGTAAGTATTGGTTCTTCTAACCTGGCTGCCGGCTATGGATCTCTTAACCACAATACCACTGGTTTTAGTAATGTAGCCATAGGCATGAAGGCACTTTTTCAAAATTCAACCCGATCTAATCTCGTTGCCATAGGTGATTCCGCTTTGTACAATAATGAAACAGGAGCTACTACTTCTTTCGATGGAATTCAGAACACAGCGGTGGGAAGCAAGGCTCTTCTTAACAACACGATCGGAGCTTACAATACTGCACTGGGCTATCAGACGCTAAAATCAAATCTTATCGGAAACTATAATACGGCCATTGGTAAGGAGGCGCTTAAGCTAAACACCGGATCAAGTAACACAGCCATAGGAACTTTTTCAATGCTAAATAATACAGGTGGAAGCTCGAATACCGCTGTCGGTCAGGATGCGCTGAATACGAACTCTTCAGGAAATTTCAATAGCGCTTTCGGGTACGAGGCCCTGAAAGATAATGCCGGTGGTGCGTCAAATAGTGCTTTTGGTCATGATGCATTATTCCTCAATTCAAGTGGTAACAACAATGTGGCCATTGGTGAAAATGCAGGTTATACCGGCAGTGGAACAGGAAATGTCTTTCTTGGAAGTAATGCAGGTTACAATGAAACCGGATCCAACAAGCTTTACATTGTCAATTCAAATGATAATGCAAATAATGCATTGATTTATGGGGAATTCGATACTAAAATTTTACGGGTAAATGGCAACATTGGAGTTAGGCATTCACCGGATGTCTATACTCTATCTGTCTACCATGATAACGCGTCTCACCTTGGCTTACAGATTCAGAATAGTCTCTCCGGAAGCTCTGCCTGGGAATTATATCAGAATGGACTAGTGCATGGAAGTCTGCTATTATATACTGCAGCTGGTACCAACGTGGGTAGTTTCGATTATAATTCAGGTATCTATAGCGCAACATCAGACAGGCGACTGAAAGAAAATATTCAGACTTTGACATCCGTGTTGCCTGATGTATTGAAGCTTGAGGCAAAGTCATATACCTATATTGCGGATCCTGAACATAAATCGTGTATAGGTTTCATTGCACAAGATGTGGAGACAATATTTCCGCAGCTTGTAACTCCGCCTTCCACTAAAGGGGGAAGAGAAACAAATTACACGATGAACTATTCGGGTTTTGGAGTGCTGGCGATTGAGGCGATACAGGAGCAACAAAAGATCATTGAATCGCAGCAAATGATCAATGAAGCACAGGAAGCGAGAATTGCCACACTGGAAGCTGCGGTGGCGAAGTTGATGGCGAGGACGGAAGCTACTGTAAAGGAGTAGATCTTTGCATAGACGATGTGATGTGTGTGTATTGAGATGTGGGACAAAGACTCACTATACACATTTACTTTGAGGATTCCTTGACAGTTTGATTATGCTATTATCTATATGCTCTTCGAATACACCAATGTCTGAATCACGGATTAGCCGGATTACACCGATTTCACGGATTATTTTTCTGTGTCTTCTGGACAACACCCTCCACTTCCTTCATCACCTTTCAGGCATTGTTCACTCAAATCTTGAAACACTGAGTTGCCTTATTTCGAACTTGTTCGATGAGGAGTCGAAGAGACTTTTTTTGTCTCAATACTTAGTACGCATTACACAAAACCTTTTTTAAAAAAGAGAATCTCATTCAAGCCATAAGCTTTGCCCTCAGATTAATCAATTCGGTAGTATTAAAGACCCGCTTGAATTTTTTTAATTTAAGTCCTTTATACAGTTCTTTGTCACCGGTCCACAAATAACCTTTAAGATACTTTGTCAGCGCAATAAAATCGATATCATCGATATCCACGTCTTCTACAATTTTTTCTGCAGCGAGCCATGTTCGTGATGAAATAAGCTCTTCATTAATAAAATTGATGTTTATATAAATCTTAAACCTTGCTTCCTGGAGTTCACTATCTGAAAGATTAGAAATGCGTTTGAGTTTCTACCAATGATTATCTATTTCGTGTCGCATGTAGCTGCAACTGTAGAATTCAAAACAGGGAGAATTGAAAAGCAAATCACCGATTGTCTTGTTTGAATTCAGCAATCCGCTGAAAATAATATTTGTATCAATGATTATTTTCACCTGACAAATCGATCACGGTTTTTTTTCCACCAGCCTTTCTTTACTGTCCTGGCAAGCTTGTCTACGTCAGATTGCTTTGCTTTTGATTTTGATGTGGTTTCTTTATAGCTCAAATAGTCTACAAGTCTCTGGAGGCCTTCGGTGTCGACATTAGATGGAAGTCGAATGATCACCTCTTTTTCTGTTCTTACTATGAGCATTATCTGATCGTATTTAATGCTAAAGATACGCTCTTATGATGTAGAGAATTCAAGGATATTTAACTGGTATCCGGAATAGTGACGATGGACGTATTATCTACCTTTTACTATTTTCATTTCATCCCGTTAACTTCGCACCATGCCCTTATTCCAAAACTTCGTCCAAAAGAAGTAGCCTTTGCCTTCGCTTTTTTTTCGCTTAAACTTGAGCTTTTTAAGAAGACACAGAAGCTGATGGACCGGTTTCTTTTTCTTCTGTTTGCTGAAGACCGGTTGTTGTTGCCACCTAATAGTGTGCGGGATATATTGAAGGGCTGGGATGATCTGCACAAGATGGATTTCATGGTTTATTTGTTTAAACCCGTTTGCCCTAAACAGTTAAATTTTTATGAGTTAAAAACCTTTTAGCATTTATTGGTCAGCAATGTGTGTTAATTTTACACCAGCCAAATCCAATGAAAGCTAAAAAGGACTAATCATATTATCATCATTTGATAATAAGGTATTTAAGAGCCAATTTTTAAATAAATTATCCATTGTCTCTAAAAGAGAAACGCCTCCTTTTGGGAGGCGTTGACCCCAGGGACTTACCCCTGGGGGATGTGTTTTCGGCGTAAAGATATATACAAAAAAATGAAAATCAAAGTTCACTATGAATTCCGCGCCTGAAAAAGTATTGGTTTGATTGATGTCAGTATTGTTATAATTTTTTTGAAAAGTAAAACTGAAATTATTTTGTCCAGTCCTCTAATTCGATGCCCGATATTCGTTTGAAATGTTCTGTATTAGTGGTAACCATTGTTAAATTGTGCGTAACAGATGTTACCCCAATTAATAGGTCGAAATCATCAATGGGAGTTCCCGATTTTCTTAACCTCGTTTTTTCTTTTGCATACAGTTCAAGAGAGTGAAAGATAGGGACTAACTTCACTCCAGTCAGAAAGTCATCAAGAGCTTGCTGATTCTTCTCTTTTTTCTCACTGTTTTCAACACCAAACATCAATTCTGCAAGAGTGATTTCAGAGATGAAACAATTCTCCGGGTCCACCTTCTCGAATTTTTTTATCAGATCAAACTTCCCCTTGATGAAGTAAATACAGATATTGGTGTCTAAGAGATACTTTTTCAGAGTTGTTCCGTTTGTCTTTTAAATGTTCTGCTATTTTGAATATCACTGATGATTTGTTCGGCACTTTGTTTTGAATCCCAGGCACCGAATGATTTATAAAACGATTTCTTCTTTTCAGTAATGTCCGACTTAACTGAAAGGGTAAGTTTTGAAATCAGGTCAAGTTTATTGCCCGGACTAAGATTATCTAACATCCGTAAGTAACCGTCAATAAGAGTTGTATTGATATCTAATGCTTTCATCTATGGTTATTGATTTTAAACCTCAAATTTAGGGAAATTGGGGTTGAGTATCAAGCGCTATAAGAAGTTTTCCCCTCTTCAAGGGAATTCAAGAACATTTGACCTGGAATCCGGAATTGAGACAAAGGACGTATTAACCACCGTTCAATATTTTCATCTCATCCCGTTACCTTCGCAGCATGCCCTTATTCCAAAACGCAGTCCAAAGACTTCCGCGCTATCTTCCGGGCCATCTGTACATACTCCTTTTCAAAATCCTGTCTGAATGCGATGTGCAGGATTATCACATCATGTATATCAACCTGTACAATGAGTTCAGGACTGTGACTCGTGGCGATAGTGAGAATGTCAATGATGATATCGTCTTTGAAATGGAGCTGATCA
>JBDUDG010000245.1:0-5284 GCA_040003045.1 Saprospiraceae bacterium
ACTACGAACTTTCTTCCGGCACTTACCATGATTATCTCCAATACAAGCTTACTATTCCGAATGATGATGTTAAATGGTCTATCTCAGGCAATTATCTCCTCGTCGTATATGAGCCTGGCCAGGAAGAAAATCCAATCATCACTCGAAGATTTCTAATCTCTGACGACAAAGTCAGCTACCGCGCACAGGAAACACGCCCTGCCATGGTGGCCAAACAAAACACACACCAGGAAATCGATTTCGGGATGGAAATTTCGGGACTGAAGACTACAAATCCGCGCGCTGAAATCTCCTGCTCTATCATGCAAAATGGACGTTGGGACAATATTCTTGAAGACTTAGAACCAAGATTGATCACAGGTACATATCTATCATATGACTTCCAGGATAAGATCGTCTTCGAAGCCGGAAAAGAATTCCGCAATCTCGATATCAGCAGCCTGAAATACAAATCCGAAAATGTACTCGACAACGAAGAATATGCCGATGGCTTCAGCACTATTCTATTTGTCGACGAACCAAGAGCAATGAAAGCTTATTTATGGAGACGGGATCTCAATGGCATGTACGTCCCGTTCAATCGAGATTTCAGCAAACGAGGCATACCCATTGATTCACTTGTATCGACTATCAATCTCGTCTCGAGATATAACTACCGAGAACAAAATCTCAGTACGGATTACACTGAAGTTTTGTTCACCCTTCATCTGCCTGAAGATTTCGGAAGTAAGATATATCTCGTCGGTGCACTGACAGACTGGAAGCTTCTGCCCGAATACCAGATGGTCTTCGATCAACGCGTTGGTGCATACATTGCAAGGCTAATGCTGAAGCAAGGTTATTACAATTATGCTTATGCAGTTCCTGATCAAAATGGTAATCCTGATTTTTCAGTAATTGAAGGCAATTGGTACGCAGCAGAAAATGATTATACTCTCCTCACCTATTTTAGGCCCCGGGGTGGCCAGTATGATCAGCTGGTCGGCGCACATACGATTAATTCAAACGACTGATTTTTAAAGAATTCACCCTAAACAAAGTGATCTTAATTAAGTTTGCACCTCGAAAGCCTGTAGCCGCGTTTTGATCCGTTATTTGCCCGTTTTTATAGAAAAAAGGAATTTCAACACAAGATCATACAGTAATATAGCACACCAAACCAAAGATTAGATGAAAAAGATTTACTTTTCATTGCTATGCATTTTTATTCTTCATATCGCTATTTCTGCTCAGGAAGAATGGAACCTCGAAAAATGCATACGTGAAGCCCTTTCCAAAAGTCTGACCCTTAAACAAGCAAACCTCCTCGAAAAAGGGAATGAGATAGAAGGCAAACGTCTTCGCATGCAACACATTCCTAATCTCAATGCAAACTCCGATTTCGGTATCAGCTTCGGTCGCGTGATCAATCCTGCGACCAATAATTTTGAAACCGACAATTCACTTTATCAAAGTATTGGAGCCTCATCCAATTTGGTATTGTTCAACGGTGGTCGGATCAATAATTCAATTCGCCAGAATAAACTTACGACTACTGCTTCAACAGAAGATGTGCATCAGGCAGAAAATGATCTTGCCCTGAATGTTGCTTTAGCATACCTCAATGTTCTGTTTGCTTATGAAAATCTGGAAATCGCAAAAGGTCGTGTTCAACTCTCCCAGCATCAACTTGAAAACCTTGATAAGATGATCGCCGCCGGCACAAAGCCGGAAAATGACCGATTTGATATACAGGCACAAATCGCCGCGGACCAGGAAGCCATTGTCACTGCACAAAATAATATTGACAACAATCTACTTATCCTAAAACAGCAAATGCTGATGGAACCTGATTATCCATTAGTGATCGAACGGCCTACTCTTGATGTGTCTTCATTAGAGGCTTTGGAAAATGAATCATTCGAAACTGTGTATGTTGCAGCACTATCCTCACAACCGAATATACAGGCTGCAGAACATCGTCAACAAGCCGATGAGCTCGGAGTTAGTATTGCAAGAAGTCAAATGGTTCCAAATATTGGTGTTGGTGCAAATCTTGGAACAAATTGGTCTGACCTTGAAAAAACTCCCGGCAGTTATGTAATTCAGCGGATACCTCAACCCGGCGTATATATCAACGGAGCACCTGCCGTATTTGAAATTGACAATAGTATTCCTACTACATTCAACTCAATACCTTATACCACCCAGTTAAACAACCATTTTGGTTATGGCTTTGGCGCTTCCATTCAAATTCCAATTTTTAACAATTATTCAGCGAAAGCAGCCGTTGAAAATGCAAAAATAAATGTGCTCAATTCTGCTATCTCCACCGATCTTGTCAAACAAACATTAAAAACCAATATTCAAAATGCATTGACTTCCGCAAGGGCTTCGAAAAAATCGCTTGAAGCAGCAGAAGCTTCTTCCACAGCAGCAAAAGTTGCACTGAAGAATGCAGATCGCCTTGCTGAAATTGGCTCTCTCAATAATTTTGAATACCTGAGTGCACGAAACAGGAGCGACACTGCCGAACTCAATGTACTGATCGCCCGTTATGATTATTTTTTCAAAATAAAAGTGATCGAATACTATATGGGCCGCGGTATCAAGCTCAATTAAGCCAAATCAATTACAAAAAGAACGAATTCCAAGTCATGACGAATACGAAAAAGAAATCAAGCAAATGGATCATCTGGGTACTGGTGGGATTACTCGTGATCCTGATGATCGGTGCTGCCATCAAAGCAAGAAAAAAACCGAAAGGCGAACCGGTGGAAACGGAAAAAATCGAGTTGCGGGACATCCGCGAAATCGTTTCTGCTTCCGGCAAAATATTCCCTGAGAAGGAAGTCAAGATCAGTTCCGATGTATCAGGTGAAATTGTAGAACTCTATGTCAAGGAAGGTGATTCCATCAAAGCAGGACAGGTGCTCGCCAGAATAGACCAGGAAGCTTATGCAAGTGCCGTCGAAAGTGCCAATGCAAATGTCAATGTGTCAAAGTCAGAATTATCAAGATCAAAATCAGCCATAGATAACGCCAAAGCACAGGTAGAACAAACAAAATCTCAGGTCGAAACCGCAAGACGCACAAATGACCGCAACAAAAAATTAAGGGCCGACGGCGTGATCTCCGCTCAGGACATGGAAAATTCACAGGCATCATTGGATCAAATGGAAGCCACTCTTCGCTCTGCAGAAGCATCCTTTCAATCCGCAGTCAATGGATCAAAATCAGCCGAATACAGTGTCGCAAGCTCGCAGGCCAATTATCGGGAAATCAGCACTAACCTGCATCGTACTACCATCCTGGCACCGACATCCGGAATTGTCAGCAAACTCAATGTTGAAAAAGGAGAGCGCGTCGTAGGTACCATCCAGATGACCGGTACGGAAATGATGCGCATTGCAAATTTCAACAGCATGGAAGTACAGGTCGAAGTCAGTGAGAATGATATCCTTCGTGTTTCAGTCGGAGATACTGCTGATATAGAAGTGGATGCTTATCTCGACAAAAAATTCAGAGGCATTGTCACCGAGATGGCAAGTTCTGCCTCAAATACAGGTGCAGGTGAAGCCGTGCTTACTTCTGATCAGGTCACCAATTTTATAGTCAAGATCAGGATCTTCCCCGATTCGTATTCTGCACTTAATGATAAACGCATGCCATTCCGTCCGGGTATGTCTGCATCAGTGGATATTAATACAAATACCGAGCACAACGTTGTGGCTATCCCAATTCAGTCTGTTACGACCAGAGAAAAAGACAAGGAGAAAAAAGATTCCACTGTCGTCAGGAAATCCCTTGTCACAGAAGAGATCGATGAAGTCGTATTCGTTTTTGAAGCTGATACTGCAAGGATGGTCAAAGTAAAAACGGGTATACAGGACAATGAATATATCCAGGTCCTTGATGGATTGAAAGTGGGTGATGAAGTGATCACTGGTCCTTATTCCACAGTCACACGAAAATTAAAGAACGGCCTTGCGCTCGAACGAAAAAAGAAGACCGATAAAGAGAAGTCAGATTCAAATGCATCGAAAGAAAGCAAAAATTAATTTTTTTTTCGCACTGTCTTTTCATTTGATTTAACGACGTCCGTAAAGTTTTACTTTTCCTTTCTTCCTTGTGGCGGGATTGCTTTTGTAATAAAATTCAACTGAATGAATGATGCGGTCGCGTCCATTCAGATCGAGCACCCTTGTTTCACTCCCCGCAGGAATAAAATCACGGATCGCTAATTCTTGCTGACCTCCATTACCAAAATGGACTACAACTTTTTCGAATTCTATTCCTTCATTTTCAACCAGGATTTTGATAGCTTTGAAATCGCCTTCCATACGCGTTACAAGGATCTCGTCGTGATCGACACCTACTCCCTGCACCTTAGCTGAACCCAGATAATCCCACGTCTGGGCAGAAAGAATATTTGACGCTAATGTCATCAGCATTATGAGCATCACACATGATATTCCGTTTTTCATAATTTAGTTGTTTGTTTTTATTTACTATTACAGAATAAGACCAACGAAAAGCCAAAAAGTTTAAGGGTCTTTGAAAATGAATTTAGGTTTAATTCCTGAAAGGGGCAAGTTCTGCAAAAACTTAAAAGTGATGTACAAAACTTCACAGGGGCAATCCTTGCAAATACTCACAATCATTAATCCTCAACATTTTCCTCAATTTTATGTACAAAACTTCGCAGAGGCAAGCCCTGCAAATACTCCTCCTCATTCCTCGCCAACATTTTCCACAATTCTGAAAAGATGCGATTCAACTTAATCCATCAATAAAGGAAAATGTTGCCATCGCTGAAAGGCTGATTTTAATTAAATTAATCAAAATTTTATTGCTTGAAATTGATTGGAAGGGACACGGTCCATTTGATGGGCTTACCTTCCTTTTGAGCAGGCTCCCATGGTGGCATTTTTTTAAGCACTCTCAATACTTCAGCTTCGATATCATTGCTCAGCGATTGAGGTACGCGGATATTGTCGACACTTCCATCAGGCATCACATCCCATTGCGCTACTGCACTTCCTTCCACGTGATGCTTTTTGGCATCAGAAGGATATTTCAGATTGGTATAAATATATTGGCTCAGTGAAGCATTAGTGCATGCAGACAGATTATTATCTGCTTCCGGCACACAACCATTGAGGTACGGCCAGGTGACAGTAGGTTGTTTAAATAATTCAGCGAGTAGTGTATCATTTCTATACAAACCCTCATTCGTTTTTTGTCCGTTTCCGTCATACAGAAAATATTTACCATACCGCTTACCATCTTTAAAATTAATTAC
>JBDUDG010000030.1:0-17810 GCA_040003045.1 Saprospiraceae bacterium
CACGAGTAGTGGTGGCACGAGTAGTGGTGGCACGAGTAGTGGTGGCACGAGTAGTCGTGCCATCAGTTATTTGCGATTGGTTCCCAGATTTCATCTCCTGATAAGTCCTTCCCTTTACGACCTTTACACTGAATTGACCGCATCATCGTTAATCTTTCAGAAATGAGTGAAATCCTACAAGGCAAAACTGCCATCATCACCGGAAGCAGCAGGGGAATCGGCCTGGCCATCGCTAAAAAACTTGCCTCAAAGGGTGTGAATGTGGTCATCGCAGCAAAAACTACTGAACCGCAACAAAAACTTCCTGGTACGATTTATACAGCAGTCGACGAAATCAAAAAAGAAGGAGGCCAAGGCATAGCGGTGGTTCTTGATCTGAGGAATGAAATTCAGATACAACATTTGGTGGATGAAACAGTTTCTCATTTTGGCGGCATCGATATCCTGGTGAATAATGCGAGCGCTATTTTCCTGGCAGGAGTAGAATATACACCGGTAAAAAAATATGATCTGATGCACCAGATAAATGTAAGGGGGACTTATCTTATGTCTCAAGCCTGCATCCCTCATCTGAAAAAATCAAACCATGCTCATATATTGACGCTTTCCCCGCCCGTTGTGATGAATGCAAAATGGTTTGAAAATCACACAGCTTATACTATGAGCAAATACGGAATGAGTATGGCGATGTTTGGACTGGCAGCGGAAATGAAGCCATTTAATATCGCAGCGAATGCTTTGTGGCCAAAAACTACTATTGCAACAGCAGCTGTTCAGAATTTGCTGGGAGGAGATGCCCTGATGAAACAATCCCGATGGCCGACGATTGTGGCGGATGCAGCCTGCATCATACTTTCTCAGGATCCTTCGCAGGAAACTGGTATGTTTTATACGGATGAAGAAATTCTCCTGAAAAATGGCATTTCAGATTTTAGTGGATACGCTGTTGATCCATCTTCTCCTTTAGCACCGGATTTATTTGTGGACATGATAGAGGCTTAGGCGAATTAATAATACCTATTTTCGAAGAAGGGATCATTTATTTTCAATATGAAAAAAGAAAGGAAAGACAAGGATTTCATAAAAGCACCTTATCTCGAAGGAGGCAAGGCTGCGCTTGAAAGTTTTGTAAAAAATGAATTGCGTTATCCAAAAGAAGCTTTGAAAGCAAAAATAGAAGGCACGGTAAGCATTCGTTATACTGTCGATTATAAGGGGAAAATCATTGATGCTAATGTCATCGCATCGCTTGGTTATGGTTGCGATGAAGAAGCATTGCGAATAGTCAGAAGTCTGAAATTTAAAGTGCCAAATGATGGTAAGATCACTTCAAAATTTACCAGGAAATTACATATCCATTTCAGATTGCCCGGATCGCCGGCAGTACTGCCTCCTACAAAACAAATGGCCGTCACACCGGAAGGCACATCCTTCTCCTATCAATACCAGGTGACTACTACAGCACCAAAGGCTGATAGCGGAGGAACAAAAAAAGGATCATATGATATTACGATTACCATTTCCTAATTCACAAGCTGATCAACTAATTTATGACTAAAACCACAAAAGCATTACGAGGCGGAGAATTTATCATACGGGATTCTGCGCATGGAGAAATTTTTATTCCCGAAGATTTCAATGAAGATCAGCGGATGGTGCGACAGATGTGCAAAGATTTTGTTGCTGAAATGGGTGAGAAGGCGAATATCCTTAGTGAGCAGGTTGGACTGATGGAGAAGGCAGGTGACCTTGGTTTATTAGGCGCACATATTCCTGAAGCTTATGGTGGAAATCCTTTGGATACAAATTCAAATACGCTGATTGGAGAAGAGCTTGGACGGGGCGGTGGCTCTTTTGATACATCTTTTGCGGCGCATATAGGGATCGGCATGTTGCCTATTCTTTATTTCGGAACCGATGAACAAAAAAAGAAATTTTTACCTGATCTCAGTTCAGGAAAATTCAAAGCTTCCTATTGCCTGACAGAACCATGGTCCGGTTCAGATGCACTTGCAGCCAGAACAAGAGCGGATCTCTCTGCAGATCAAACACAATATGTGATCAATGGACAAAAGATGTGGATATCCAATGCGGGATTTGCGGATGTCTTTATTGTTTTTGCTAAAATCGGTGGTGATCAGTTTACAGGATTTATAATGGATGCACATTCTCCGGGGATTTCACTTGGAGAAGAAGAGAAAAAGCTTGGCATCAAGGGCTCTTCTACACGACAGGTATTTTTTGAAAATGTGAATGTTCCTGTTGAAAATGTTCTTGGAAAGATTGGTCAGGGACATTTGATCGCCTTTAATGCGCTCAACATCGGGAGGTTTAAGCTGGGAACGATGGCCATGGGGGGTTCTAAAAAGTGTATTGACATAGCGGTGAAGTATGCGAATGAGCGGCACCAATTTGGCGCTTCGATTTCATCATTCGGAGCAATCAAACATAAGCTTGGTGAAATGGCCTCTTTGATTTTTGCTATCGAATCCGCTTCTTATCGCTTGTCAGACATGATGGCGCAGCACAAAGATGAATCTATTGCCTCCGGATCTAATTTTGAAATGGCGATGCTGGATTCAGCTAAGGAATATGCTTCTGAGTGTGCGATCATCAAAATAGCGGGATCGGAATATCTTGATTTTATCGTTGATGAAATGCTGCAGATTCATGGAGGAAATGGGTATTCAGAAGAATATGCACCTGCCCGAGCTTATCGGGATCAGCGCATCAACCGCATCTACGAAGGCACGAATGAAATCAACCGGCTGCTTCTCGTAGATCGCATCATAAAAAAAGCACTTAAGGGCGAGCTGGATCTTGTGGGTCCTGCATGGGCAGTGCAAAAGGAGTTGATGTCTTTGCCTTCTAAATCCAATGACGATGGACCATGGGCGGCAGAGACACAGGCAATTTCAAATTTCAAGAAATCTATGTTGCTGGTAGCCGGAGCGGCGGTAAAATATCAGATGGATGGAAAGCATGATCTCAACCATCAGCAGGAGGTTGTCATGCACATAGCGGATATTTCGATAGACTGTTTTATAGCGGAGTCGTTACTGCTTCGGGCTAAAAAATTAAGTGAGGGTTCATACACATATCCTGTCGAAGTAGTCAGGGCCATCACACAACTCTTCATCGGAGAGGCACAGGCTAGAATTCAAAAACATGCCAATGATGCACTCAATGGTTTTGCGACGGGGGATGAACTGATCATCATGCTAAAAGGGGTAAAACGATTTAACAGTTATCCTACGATCAACACGGTTCAGGCAAGGAGGACGATCGCAGATGACCTCATCAGGGCAAATGCATATAGTCTCGAATTTTGAAAAATAGAAAAATCATTAACCTGTGAAGGACATATCTGCAATTCGTTCAATCATCATTCGACCACAGCGTCGCACTCTTCCTGTAAGAGTCCAGGAAGCAAAAATTATTGATACAGGTATTGAAGGAGACCATTATGCAAAGGCTGATGGAAATCGTCAGGTGACCCTCATTGCAAAAGATCAACTTGATGAAATGGCTGCGACTGTTGGCTTTCAGGGCGATGCACACCTCGAGTGCAGAAGAAATATAATGGTCGATACATTGCCAAAAGAAAATCTGAAAGGCAAAAAAATTGCACTTGGCAGAGATGTCATTTTAGAGATCACCGGGTATTGCACACCATGTAGTCGCATGGAAGAAAATTTTGGAGAAGGTGCAATTGATGCATTTTCTGAGCGAGCAGGATGGACTGCAAAAGTGATTTCTCATGGCGCGATCTACGTTGGGGACCTGATAAAATTATTGTAAAAAATAATTTACACAAATAGTACAACTAATAATGTAGAATCCTATCTTTGACAGATCAATTTGGAAATTTCTTACTATCAATATCCAAATTCGTATCAAGAAGATCAGCGCCGTAAAGCGCTGATTTTTTTTTCGAGGTATCGACATCGGAAATTTACGCGCCGGAATAACTTTACTTAGAAACTGATTCAGCATATTTAACAACCCTAAATGCGCAACCTCCTCAAACACAAACCTGAGTGATTGCTTTTCGATTATGCTTAAAAAGTGTGGGTTTTTTGCATGTCACATTGGTAGCTTTATCCCACGGGACTAAAAAAAATCTAGAATCTAAATCTAAAATCGTAAATTTATATCCCACCCCGAATTGAACTTTATAATTCGGTTATATATGAAACACTTTTTCTGTTCCCGTTTTCTCTCTCCATGTTTACTTATATTGTTCCTGTGTAACTGGGATCTCACATCAGCAGCCACGAAATATGTCTCTAATTCCGGCAATAATAGTAACTCCGGCAATTCATGGGCACAGGCATGGCTCACACTAATCTATGCAACGGCTCATATTACTGCAGGTGATACCGTATGGATTGCAGATGGCAATTATAGCGGATTCGACATACGCACAACAGGGACTGCTGCGAATCCAATCGTTTTTATTGCGGCAGGTAGTTCTTGTGTCATCAATGTGCAGAACGGTACAACTACTGATGGGATTAATGTAGAAAATGCCGATTATATAGAAATAAATGGTGTTCGTGTCATAAATCAACCCCGGAATGGCATCAGACTTGAGCATGCTGACAATTGCATAGTCCGGAATACATATTGTGACAACAATCAGAAAAGAGGGATATTCACCGGATTCACGGATGATCTTTTGCTTGAGTATAATGAATGTCTTAATTCAATTGATGAGCATGGCATCTATGTTTCTAATAGCAGTGACCGATCGATCATCAGACATAATATTTGTCACAATAATCATGCAGGTGGAATACAAATTAATGCAGATATAAGCCAGGGCGGTGATGGCATCAGTACAGATCCGGAAATATATGGGAATGTAATTTACCAAAATGGAGTTGGTGGTGGTGCAGGTATAAATCTTGATGGGGCGCAGGGTGCATTTATCTATAATAACCTTTTGTATGAAAATCATGCTTCAGGAATCGCATTATTTCAGCAGGATGCCGCAGCACCTTCTATAAATGCAGTGATCGTTCAAAATACAATTGTGAATGCATCTGATAGTCGCTGGTGTATCCTGGATGTGAATGGATCATCAGGAGCACAAGTGTATAATAATATTCTAATCAATCTGCATCCGACACATGGAAGCATTGCATTGGATCCTGATGCTGTTCCCGGATTTGCATCGGATTATAACATTGTCATCAACAGACTTAGCAAAGTGGGAGATGGCAGTAGTGTACCACTGACTACATGGCAATCATATGGATATGATTTGCATAGCATGCTTGCTGCGCCTTTAGTTAATTTATTTGTTGCGCCGGGTTCTGATTATCACTTACTTTCTAATTCACAGGCGGTCAATACGGGCAACGGAACATTTTCATTTGGCGTGAATACGGATCTTGATGGAGTGAACAGGCCACAGGGAAATCAATTTGATATCGGGGCTTATGAAGCGCAGGGTTCGCTGGGTATTGATCCTGATTATATTAAACCTCACTATGTACATAAGACTGATCCTGGAATAATCATAGGACATTCATCTTTTACCTGGCCTAATGAGAAAGATTGCAAGGTGAATATTCTTACTCTGGAGGGGAAGTTGGTAACAACTCAGGATGTTAGTTGGAAGGGTGAATATTCTTTTCAGGATCTTGTTCCCGGGATTTATATGATTGTTTTGTATACTAGAGATGAGGTGCAGTGGAGTAAATGGTTTGTTTGGTCCGGGAGGTAGAAATCGTGTAGAAAATTGAATTAATTTTTATTAATTCAGGATTAATTTTTTCAAATTTTAATGCCGGGATTTGTAAGAAATCAGAATTGGTATTCGGAAAAAAACCATTTTTTTTGATTAATAAATGAGAGGTAAAGGACTTGATATCAGGCTGATATGAAGGAAATGGGTAAAATTCATTTCGTCGAAATTCGGAAGCTTTTCCTGTAATAAAATCGACTTATTTTCTAAACCCCGCCCCATATGTCCTTCATATTTTTAAATGTAGCTTCATTTTCTCAACGCCTCCATCACCCCTTCAATCGAAAGCTCCTGCTGATCTCCTGTCGCAAGATTTTTTAAACTGATCTTTTCATTCTTCATCTCAGTCTCACCAATAAGCCCAACAAAATCACATCCAATATCCGAAGCATACTTAAGCTGCTTTTTTATTTTACCTGGCTCCGGATACAAATCTGACGAAATACCAGCTTGGCGTGTTGCAGTAACACACCTAAATGCATACTTGTGTGTCGCTTCATCAAACGCCGCAAAAAGTAGTTTTGGCCCCGCCTGTATATCTGATGGAAAAAGTCCTTTAGCCAATAGCAAATCATAAATCCGCTCAGCACCAAAAGAAATTCCGACACCTGGAACATCCGGCCAACCAAACACACCGGTAAGATTATCATATCGCCCACCACCACCAAGACTCCCCATATCCGCATCTATTCCATTGACCTCAAATATGCAACCTGTGTAATACCCAAGCCCTCGGGCAAGTGTCACATCAAATGCAAGCTTATTTTTCAAAGGCATGTTTTCCAGAAATGAAAACACATTCTGAAGCTCCTTAACACTATCATTAGTCTCATCCTCCTTTCCAAAATATCCGGATAATGATACCAAATCTTTTCTCGAAAGTAAATCAAATATTTTCTCCTGCGCTTCCTGTGAAAAACCATTTTCTGTCATTTCTTTGCGTACACCCTGCTCCCCTATTTTGTCCAGCTTATCAATCGCCATTGTCATACTGATCCACTGATCACCTATTCCCGCATATTGGGCAATCCCATACAACAATTGACGATGATTGATTCTAATAACAACAGGTATACCTAAAGCGGCGAACACTTCATCGTAAATCTGTATCAATTCCGCTTCATAAGAAAGCGACTTACTACCCACCACATCCACATCACACTGATAAAATTCCTGGTAGCGCCCTTTCTGCGGTCGGTCCGCACGCCACACCGGTTGTATCTGGTATCTTTTGAATGGCAATTGGATATTATTTCGATGCATCACCACATACCGCGCAAAAGGAACCGTAAGATCATATCGCATCCCTCTTTTCGCCACCGAACCGGTAAATTTATTGCTGTCTTTATCATGAAATGCCTTCTCATCCGCCTTGCTTAGATAATCGCCATTATTCAAAATTTTAAAAAGCAAGCGGTCCCCTTCTTCACCATATTTACCGGTCAGCGTACTCAGGTTTTCAAATACAGGCGTTTCAATCGGCACATAACCATATGTCTGAAATACTTTCTCGATGATGCCAAACATCCACTTACGTCTCGCCACTTCCAGCGGTAAAAAATCACGGGTCCCTTTTGGTAAACTTACTTCCATTGTGCTTTTAAATTTAGCTGAGTCGAAATTGTTTTTGAGAATTACTTTGCGTTCGTTCAGCGGAGTCGAAACGAACAGCAACCTTTTCCTTCTTTAGCCACTAATTCCACTAATTAACACTAATTATTTTCGTACCTCGAATTTCGTATTTCGTACTTCAGATTTTCACTCTCGATTGACGATGGTTGCTGAGCTGTAGCACAAGGATGAGTTGAGCTGGTCGAATTACACGATTGACATATTTCACTTTAGATCACCGACGAAAATTGTTTAAGAAACCTAACATCATTCTCAAACAACAATCTGATATCATTAATCCGGTATTTAATCATGGCCTGTCTCTCTATCCCCATGCCGCATGCAAAACCAGAATATTTTGTGGAATCAATGCCACATGTTTCCAATACTGCAGGATCCACCATGCCACAACCCAATATCTCAAGCCATCCGGTGCCCTTCGTAATCCGGTGCGCATGCTCATCTGCCAATCCATAATACACATCCATCTCCGCGCTTGGCTCAGTAAATGGAAAATAAGAAGGCCGCAACCTGCTCACCACATCCTTGCCATAAAGTGCCTGAGCAAACTGATGTAATGTCTGTTTCATATCAGCGAATGAAACACCTTCATCAACATACAACACTTCCACTTGATGGAACTGACAATGTGATCTTGCAGAAACAGTTTCATTGCGATATACTCTCCCCGGTGCAATGATCCTGATCGGTGGCTTTCGTGTAGTCATCACCCTCGCCTGAACAGAAGATGTATGCGTTCTCAACAACCATCCCGCAGGCGACGCCACATAATATGTATCCTGCATATCTCTTGCAGGGTGATCTGGCGGCGTATTCATCGCAGTGAAATTGTGCCAGTCATCCTCAATCTCCCTATCCTCAGCTACTTCAAACCCCATCCGAGCAAACACATCAATAATTTCTTCCATCACAATACTCACCGGATGCCGACTACCATTCTGAAATGGAACTTCAGGCAAGGATAAATCCGGGATTACCTGCCCCTGTTGCGATCGAATCCCTGCAAATTGATCTTGAAACTTTTGAAAGACTTCTTCTGCTTTCTGTTTTGCTTCATTGACCATTTGACCGAATTCCCTTTTGTGCTCGTTGGCTACTTCACGAATCAAAGCGGATATGGGTTTCAATATATTCTTTGTTCCCAGAAACCGGATTCGAAACGATTCTAATTCAGCATTGCCCTCAATATGTGCCGACTGAATTTCAGCTATAATATCTTTTAATTGCTCTAATGGATTCATGATCACCTGATGTTATATAATGCAAAAGTACATATCTAAACTTATACCTAAATTGGCCCCAATGTCGATCCGCCACCCGATAACTGTAATCCTCTTCATGGTCATGGCGATGGCCCTCATTTGGTCAAAGGCTTTGTTATCACTTGTGATGGTTCTTTTAGCTGTAATGACAGTAATCGATGTTCAGGTGGATCCATTAAAAATCACTTTTTTATTTAAAAAACTTGTTTTAAAAAATTTCATTCATTACAAACCCTTCATTTTAGTTTTTGTCCTTTTCTGGATTCTGTACTTCGTGAGCATCCTCTATGCAGGAAATATAACTGAATGGTGGCATATGACCCATCCTAAATTCGCATTCCTTGTTCTACCACTTTGTGTTGCATTTCAACAACCATTCAGCAGACGGGAATATATGCTCGTTTCACTATGTATGATCATCCTTGCTGTTTGGAGTTCGATATTGGTTCAGGTCGCTTATTTCAGTCAATATGATCTTTTCAATTCAAGCCTGGGCTATGGCGCATCAATTCCCACTCCAGGAAGCCACATCAGGTTCAGTGTGATCGTCGCTATTTCAATGATCTTATGTGCAGGATTTGCGATTGAAAACTGGAAATTAAAATTTGCGTGGGAGCGATGGGCATATGCGGTTACTGCGGTTTACCTGTTTTATTTTTTACATATTTTGTCTGTGAGATCAGGTTTGACAATTGCCTATGCAGGAATTCTGATCCTCGCGATTTTCTATTTACGACGTTTAAAAATATGGATACAATTGGGCATGGCTGCGATGATCATTGTAGCCCCTTTGATTGCATACAAGACACTTCCCGGATTAAAAGTTAAGGTCGATTATACATTATATGATTTAGGAAAATTCAAAGAAGGACAAGGTGATGAATATTCAGATTCTCAACGATGGGTCTCATGGCGGGCAGGACTCCTGATAGGGAATCAACATCCATTTTTTGGCATCGGCACGGGCAAATTCAGATCCACGCTTGATGATTATTATAAGAGCCAATTAAAAGAATATTCCTGGCGACCTCAGAATGAGTGGATCAATGTATTCGCGATTTTCGGCCTATTTGGTCTTATTATTTTTTTATTCATCACTTTGTACCCGATGACTTTTTCATTTTTCTGGAAGCAGCCCATTTTACCTACCATTTATCTCATGCAGCTGATTTCCATGGTTGTCGAGCATGCCCTGGACAGCGAAGTGGGTACATTTCTCTTCCTGATGCTGACCCTTCTGGGGCTTAGCTATCAGAATGGATTGGAAGGTTCTCTGCAGCAAAAAAAAAGTGAATAAAGGTTACTTTCTGATCTCAAAAGTGTCCAATTTTTAGGCCCTGTGTTCCACTTATAACAACGTGTAATATCAAGGAGTTACGACCTCGTGGCACGACTACTCGTGGCACGAGTAGTCGTGCCACGAGGTCGTTTCGGTTAGATTAAATGGGACTTACTCGATGCTATTCTGGCAACTTTCCTATCTTAACCCACATGACCTTCGAAGAAAAATTCAACAAGCTCAACGACGCCCAAAAACAAGCCGTCCAGGCAATCGATGGCCCTGTCATGGTGATCGCCGGTCCAGGAACAGGCAAAACTGAAATACTTTCTCTTCGAATCGGGCAAATCCTGAAAACTACAGACACCCCTCCCGGAAGCATCCTTTGCCTGACTTACACCGACGCTGCATCGTCTGAAATGCGACACCGACTCATCGATTTTATCGGTCCGGAAGCATACAGCATTCAGGTCAATACTTTCCACAGCTTTTGCAACCTGGTCATCCAGGAAAATCCATCCGTTTTTCAGCAGGCACGAGATTTAGAACCGATTTCAGAGATAGACAAATTCAGGTTGATCCAGAAGCTGATGGATACCTTCGATGATGATCATCCATTGAAAAAATTTAAAGGTCAGACGTACTCAAGCTGGGATAGATTGCTGGGATTGTTTTCAACGATGAAAAGAGAGAACTGGTCACCCGATTATATGACTTTACAGATTGAGGAATATATCAGTCGTATGGCGATGGATGATAACTACATCTACAAGCGAAAAACCGGTGATCATGTCAAAGGTGATTTTAATGCCGGGAAATTCAAGAAAGAAGTAACCGATAGGATGAACCCTACACTTGCGGCTGTAAATGCATACGATCAGTATAATGCACTTCTGGCTCAGGAAGGAAAATACGACTATGATGACATGTTGCTTTGGGTGTATGATGCATTTGACAAGGATCCCGATCTCGTTGCAAATTACCAGGAACGCTTTTTATATTTCCTGGTGGATGAATTCCAGGATACGAATGGTATACAAATCTCCATTCTTCAAAAGCTGATTGATCATGAATACATGGAACAACCAAATGTGTTTGTAGTAGGTGATGATGATCAGGCTATCTATCGATTCCAGGGTGCGAATATCCAGAACATGGTGGAATTTAAGGAACGATATGTTCCGCGTGTCATCATACTGGATCATAACTACAGAAGCTCTCAAAAAATACTGGATGCAGCAAGGCACATCATGATGCCTGTAGAAAATAGCCTGATGAAGAAGATATTCGGTGCGACGAAAATTTTGAAGGCTGATGGTGTTTATAAAGATTATCCACAGCATGTCGGGATACATGATTATTCCACCGCTTCCTTCGAAAATGCAGACATTTTTCATAAACTGAAACGATGGTACCAGAACAAAATCGAAGGATCGATTGCTGTCCTGTATACAAAACATGACCTTGGTGCTGATCTTGGTTTTGCACTTAGAGGTGCTGCCATTCCTTTTCAAACGTCGAGATCTTCGAATGCGTTGTCCCAACCTGTTGTCATTCACCTACTTGATATTTTGTCCTGTCTCCAGATGCTGACCGATAGTGCAAACAATGATGATGCACTCCTTTACAGAATACTTCATTTACGTTATCTGGAACCTCGTGCCACAGATTTGCAAAGACTAATTCTTGCGTATACCGCGAAGGACAGAACTGATCATTCCACTCTCTTCATGTGGCTTGGGAATTCTGATATTTTTGCAACACTTGGATTAAAAAATCGCGAATGGATGCAGGAGAAATTTTCCATACTGGAAGAGGGCATTTCAAATTTTCATTCGATCACTTTGATTGCCCTGGTGGAATGGATCGTGTATCGTTTCGGGATCATGAAATGGATTTTGCAACAACCTGAAAAATTTGTTCATCTCTATTCTCTGAAATCATTTTACACCTTTGTAGAAAGTGAATCTTCAGGGAAAATTTCTTTTCGGACTGCAGATTTAATTGACATCTGTGATGTCATGAGGGATTATAATATTCGATTGCCGGTTCAGGAACTTGCTTCGAATCCTACCGGGATAAATCTTTCAACACTTCATGGTGCCAAAGGGCTTGAATACGATACGGTGGTCATTAAAAATTTTGTTGAGAATGAATGGGAAAAGAAACGGGCTTTCAATAGAAATTTTTCTTTTCCTGACAATCTTGTCTTACGTGAAAATATTACCAGTTCAACAGATGGAGTCGGTGCATCAGATATTGAAGACCAGGACAGAAGAAGACTCGTGTATGTAGGCATGACAAGAGCGAAAAAAGATCTTATCCTTTCCTATGCGAATAAACGGGATGATGGAAAAATCCTGACACCAAGCAAATACCTGACAGAAATTGCCAGAGGCGAATCTTCTATTGTGCTCACACAAGTTCCTACGGATGAAGAGCTCCTCGCGGACTACCTCGTAGCCCGTATGTCGGGACAACAACAAGTGGATCTTCACAAAGACAATCAGGAAATCAGGAACAGGGTTGCAAATTTTGTATTGAACGTATCAGCTTTAAACCAATATCTGGAATGTCCACTTAAATTCTTTTACGATAAAATATTATTAATCCCTTCTGCTGAAAAATCTTATTTCATTTTTGGAAGCGCTCTTCATGATGCCCTCCAAAAATTAATGGAGCGAAAATTCAATCAGCATGATGCCACTGCCGGGAAAGAATATTTGCTCTGGGCATTCGATATGTTTATGAATCGCAATAAACATAAGTTTACCAAAAAGGAATTTACAGACCAGGCTACTTATGGTAAAAAGGTATTGGGTCAATATTATGATCTGTATGCCACGCGCTGGTCTACCGATGTAAAATATGCCACTGAATACCGTATCAGGGATGTCCATATTGAAGGCGTGCCGGTGACAGGATTTATTGATCGGCTTGATATCCGCAATGATGATATCCGGGTATATGATTATAAAACAGGCAGGGCTGATAAGTTTTATCAAAAATTAAAAAGGCCAACTGATGAAGCTATTGGCGGTTCATACTGGCGTCAAATGGTTTTTTATGATCTGCTATTAAAAAAAGATCCACGCATCCACAAGCATATGAGCGCCGGAATTATCCAGGCTCTTGAACCAGATAAGGATGGAAAATTTATTGAACGTGAAATTCATATTACTGACGAGGACCGTGAGCATGTAACAAAAGAAATCCAGGATACGTACCAAAAAATTCAAAACATGGAGTTCGAAAAATTCTGCGGCGAATGTGAATGGTGCAAAATGCATGATCTCACCATTCCCTTATTAGAAGAAGATGAAGCTGAACTTGAAAATTGAAAAGTAATCAGTAATTAGGCAATTGACAATTGACAATTGACAATTGACAATTTTTTATTTGTCAACATTTGTTGTACAGCACCTTTTGTATTAATTTAGTGAACTTGATAAGTTTCTAAAAAAAGTTTCATGAAAACCAACCTGATCAATTCGAAAAATATTATTCCGCTGCAGGGTTTGTTTTGCCTGATGATGAGTTGCTCTATCATTTTATCATCCTGCGAGACATACGAGAAAGCAATGTTTCTTTCAGCAGACTTTATTCGTCAGAAATATAAGATTCCCGGGACTAAGATCAAATCTCCTGATGTCGCTTATTTTGGATCCAAGCTGGGAATGCCAATATTGAAAACAATCAACAATCTAATGAAACAGCAACGAATGGGGGTTTTAACTTCAACATATCTTATCCTCTGAAAAAAGTGAAAGGACTATTCAAATAAACTATCATTACCTTTCACATTGATGAACAAAGCCAAACCACGTACCATACTCACTGATTACGACATTACCCTTTTCCAGGCAGGAACCCATGTCCGGCTTTATGAAAAAATGGGCGCACATCCTGCCGAACAAAATGACCAACATGGAATGTCTTTCGCAGTGTATGCTCCAGCTGCAAAACGCGTGTCTGTCATAGGTGATTTCAATCGGTGGCTTGCGAATGTGCATGACCTCTATCCCAAATGGGACAGCTCAGGTGTATGGGAAGGATTTATTCCTGATCTGAAACCAGGTACGTTGTATAAATATGCTATAGAATCCAATATCGGAAAGAAGTTGGTCAAAGCCGATCCTTATGCTCGCATGTGTGAGCATCCACCGATGACGGCAACTATCATTTGGAATGATGATTATAAATGGCATGATGCAGAATGGATGTCAACACGCGGAGCCCGGAATAAAATCAATGTACCTGTTTCTACCTACGAAATGCATCTTGCTTCATGGCGACGACACAGCGATGGGTGTGTATATACATATCGTGAAATGGCTGACGAGCTACCTGCATATTTGACAAAACTTGGTTTTACACATGTAGAATTCATGCCTGTGATGGAACATCCGTACGATCCATCATGGGGATACCAGATCACCGGTTTTTTTGCTCCGACCTGCAGATTCGGCACACCGGAAGATTTGAAATATCTGATTGATCAGCTTCATCTACAGAATATAGGAGTCATACTTGATTGGGTACCATCGCATTTTCCGACCGATGCACATGGTCTTGGCAATTTCGATGGCAGTTGCGTGTATGAGCATCCCGATACCCGAAAAGGATTTCATCCGGATTGGCAAAGTCTTATTTTCAATTATGGCCGCAACGAAGTAAAATCTTTTTTACTGAGCAATGCTCTGTTCTGGATCGATGAATTTCATGTGGATGGCTTACGTGTAGATGCAGTTGCTTCGATGATTTACCTTGATTATTCTCGTAAGGAAGGTGAATGGGAGCCAAATCAATATGGTGGCCGCGAAAATCTTGAAGCAATAGATTTTCTGAAAGCAATGAATGAAATGGTATACCATTATCATCCTGATATTTTGACTATCGCTGAAGAATCAACAGCATTTGCAGGGGTATCACATCCGACTTATGCAGGTGGTCTTGGATTTGGAATGAAATGGATGATGGGATGGATGCATGATACATTGAATTATTTCAAATTGGATCCCCTTTTCAGAAAGAGCGCTCATAATCAGATTACATTTAGCATGATCTATGCGTATTCTGAAAATTATGTATTGCCTTATTCGCATGATGAAGTTGTTCATGGAAAAGGATCTCTCCTCAGTCGTATGCCGGGTGAAGGAAAAGACCAGTTTGCAAATCTCAGGTTGATGCTTGGTCATATGTTTACTCATCCGGGTGCAAAACTTCTTTTCATGGGTTGTGAATTTGGTCAGCGCAGTGAATGGAATTTTGCAGGAACTCTTGAGTGGAATAGTTTGCAATATGAATCTCACCTGGGCATTGCAGAATGGACAAAAGCATTGAATCATCACTATCAAAATGAAAAATCACTTCACGAAGCAGACACAAAACCGGAAGGATTCAAATGGGTGAGAGTAGATGATTGGCAACAGAGTGTCCTTGCCTATGAAAGAATTTCAAATGATCCGAATGACAAATTATTAGTCTTGTTAAACATGACTCCTGTTGATCGGCCACAATACCGGATCGGAATTGAAGAAGATAATCCGGGCTCGTGGGTTCTAATAGAAAATAGCGATAAGGAATTATTTTGGGGAAGCGATCGCCCTGTTACAGAAAAAGTAACTATTGAAAATGTAAGTTGGGAGCATAAGAATCACTCAATGGAATTTAATTTGCCGGGATTGACTTGTTTGATTTACAGATGGGTGCAGGGGAAACAAAAGGCAAGGAGCATGGGGCAGGAAGCAGGTGAAAAAAAGGCAGAGAGCACGTCGAAGCGTAGTCCCGCCAAAGATGCAATAGTGACGCGGGAGGGGATGACAATAAAATCTATCGTCAAGAATAAACCATCCTCAGCTATAAAAAAAACACTTTAATGTCAATTTTATATTGAGTGAAGAAACGATTCAGAAACTTGATGACCGTGAGCGTTTTAATCTGCGGTATTTGGGCAAGGTACAGGCGAAGGGGAAGTAACATGCTTTAGATATCTACGAATGCTTCGACGGAGACGATCCTGAACAGGCCATTTTAAAAAAGAAAAGTCTTCAAAACTTTCAATCATGCATGGAAGCTTATTATACAAAAGACATGTTAAATGCCAGGAAATGTTTCGACCAGGTGTATCAGGCGAATCCTTTGCACCTGACAGCATTTGGATATCTTCATAAAATACATGGATATATAGTCAACGGACTTCCTGAAAGCTGGAATGGTGTAGAGACTATGACGACTAAGTCGCTTTAAACCTTCTATTCTCTGTAAACGAAGAGAATGATGGATAGGAATGCAGCGAGATAAATTGTCTATATCTTTGTAAAATCAAATTTGAGGTGAAGAAAAATGGCAAATGACGATATAAGGTGGATCCAAAGATTCAATAATTTCTCTAAAACACTGGCACAACTTGAGAAGTTTATCAACAAAACAACTACATTGAATGACATGGAAACGCAAGGTTTGATACAATGTTTTGAATACAATTTTGAACTTGCGTGGAACCTGATCAAAGACTATTATGAGTATCAGGGAGAGATAGATATCCAGGGTAGCCGGGATTCTTTCAGACTTGCATTCAGACGCAGTTTGATTGAAGATGGTGAGCAATGGATGAATATGATTGAAAGTCGTAAGAAGACACCACATACTTATAATGATGTCATAGCTGGTGAAATTGCTTTATTGATTCGAAATGAGTATTTTACTATGTTTAAAAAATTGCATAGTACAATGTTTGCAATTATCAATTCCTCCAATTAAATTCTTGATGCCTTATGGAATTTGGTTTACAGGAAAAAATCATTTATAAAATCCGTCATGTGCTTTCTTTGTTTCCCGAAATAGAAGAAGCTATTTTATTTGGCTCCCGGGCAAAGGGAAATTTCAGAGCCGGTTCAGACATTGACCTCGCACTGAAAGGAGATGGATTATCATTGTCGGTGATGAATCAGTTAGGAACGCAGCTTGACGATTTGTTATCCCCTTATACTTTTGAATTATCACTGCTTTCCCAAATTGCAGATTCTGAGGTTTTAGATCATATCCGGCGAGTAGGAATTAGTTTCTATCGTAGACAAGAAACTGGAAAGAGAGAAAAAGTATAAAGATAAGTTTGTCTGCCTCTGAATACAAATTGTTTTTGAGCCTATACCTCCGTTTGATGTATTTTGCGGGCATCAGGCATGGAGTATTAGGTCCGAAATTGCGGTACAAAGATTTTATTTCCGGAACAAACATGCAGGAAAAATTCAATTGTCGTCAAAAATTAATTGAGAATGAAAATAGTATACCCCTTTATCTGACTCATCACAGTCATCAGCATTCCAGGGAGGAAATAAATATACTTTCCGGTTTTTCTTTAGGTATTACAGACAAATTCATCATCTACAAATTATTTTCTACACGGGCTGTTTTTACAACTAAGAACAAGTTTTTTTACGTACATGCCCTCGGTGATCCATTCGATCTGCTCGTTGATGAAATACCTTGCCTTGTAAAAACAACTATTCTCCCTTTTCTCGGCAAGATTGTATATGACGGGTTCCTTGAACCTTTTAACATTGAGTTTGGTCCAAATATATTACATAGCCTAAGAGTGGAATGGAAAGAGGCGAAGGAGAAGGGAATTGTAATTAAAAAGATTATATGACTTTATTCGACGTAACCTTGGGTTGGATGTTATGTCGACGAAGTGATAAAAAATAACCTTCATAACCACCTTAACCCTTTAACCTTTATAAACCTTTATAATCGGCTGCTTCCTTTATTCTATACGCTGAAGGCGTGATCCCAATTTCCTTTTTGAAATATCTGTTAAACGAAGCTTTATTATTAAATCCGGCTTCATACGCAATCTGTATGATCGTATACTGTTCATATC
>JBDUDG010000246.1:0-5257 GCA_040003045.1 Saprospiraceae bacterium
CTGTCAAAATCAGCTACTATTTTTTTCCCTTTTATCTGATCGTAATACGTCATTAATTCTTCAGAAATGATCAGGGCTTTCCGGTTGAGAATAATATCCCCAATCTGTTTGTTACGCAAATGCATCTCTATCGTGTCTGCACTGAATTGTGTAGTATCTGACCACAAAACCGGTCTGCCATAAAATGTGAACAGGCTATCCCTTTCACGAAATACTAAGGAATCAGCGATGCCCTGCATATTGGTTTTAAATATTTTCACATTATTGAATGCCCTGATCATTCTCGAGGAATCCATCTGATTCAATGAATCAATAGCAGTCCACATGTTTAGTGTATCTGCTGCTATAAATAGCGTATCGCTTTCAATGACTGAATAAAAAATGGGCCTATGAACTGACTTATAAGCCAGCAAATACGACGATTTTTTAGTATAGTCCAAAAAATCAGAACGAATTCCCACATTTCTGACAGTATCTCTCCATTCGACGTTACCTATGAAATGCCCTACACCTGATGCCTGGTCAAAATTAGAATCGTCCATTTTCATAACTAAAGATCCACTGCGTACAGTGCTGGCGCCTTTCGTTAAAACGGTATTTGTTTTTTCATTATGATATATCCAGGGGCTATGGATCACTTGCGTACTATCTGTGTACGTTGCAGGTTCACCGGTTATCCATGTTTCTCCAGTATTCTCGAGATATCGCAAATGATCACTTCTAATTTTACGGTCATTCTCTTCAACATTGACATGCCCTGACATGGTGATCTCGCCTTCAGTAGAAAAATATCTTATAGTGTCTGCCGTTGCTTTCTTTTGATTGCCAGCATACTGGGCATTCCTGTTGAACTCTGCTGATTCAGATTTAAGATCATAGAACCCGGATTCGCAATAAATCTTTGCTGTCTTCGTATAAATATTGGTAGGCCCTGTAAATAAAACTCGTGACAATGACTCTTCGTATGTCATGGAGTCGGCGGCAATATTGAAATTAGGATGCAGTACCACAACGCTATCCTTGAAAACAACTTTTTCTTCTCTTGCCAGATAGATTCCTTTTTTTGAAGTGACCTGCATCTCACCATCTATCAAGGTGCCACCGTTATGATATTCTCCATATCTATCGGCAAGGTGATAAGTCAGGCCTTTTGTCCACAATTGCCTTGCTCCCTGTTCGAGTACGACTTCACCTTTTAGTTCAGCTATATCAGTGTCTTTGAAATAATATAAAGTATCAGTAAAAACGTGAAGTGAATCGCCTTGCTGAATGACTACATTACCATAGGCATACACTCTGTTTTCAGCAAAAATTACGGCAGAATCTGCATAGATATTCGTGCTGTCTATTCTAAGTTGAAGTCCTTTTGAAATCCATTGAACCCGTTCAGGACCAGCATTATCCTCAACTACATTTCCAGCGAAATCGATAATGATCAGTTTTTTTCCTGAGCTGTCCTGGGATACAGATTTAGCCTGACCTATTGCCAGGACTGGTAGTAAAAAAATCAATTGAAAAAGAAAGGCTTTAATACTCATAAATCTGTCACCGACCCGAAGATGTGATCTCTAAACGAAACTTCCCTTCTTACTGTTGCAAAACCATTTCCGCCAGCTCCTCCCCTATCAGACTTGAAAGAGCTATGCCCATTCCCGACAACCGGACACCGACAAATACCCTTGCGGAAACTGCCGTGACGATGGGAACTTTCATTTTACCTATGGCGATAATTCCGCTCCACTGGTATTCAATTTCCCCCATTTTTTCATTAGTAAGATGGCTGTACAAAAAGTCCTTAAGCGAGTCGAGTATTAAGGGATTGACGCCAAATTGATCTGTTTCCTCATTTTTGAAATCCTGATTCCTGGCACCGCCCAATAATATTCGATTGCCAATATTTCTGAAATAATAAAATCCTTTATCATAATGAAAACATCCCTTCCACGACAAACCCTGGATTGGCTTTGTAACCAAAACATGATTTCTGGCGCCATGTACATCCAGTTCCGGAAGTAATTGTTTTGCAAATGCATTTGTAGTGACCACTACTTTATCTGCTACAATTGGAATGGACAACTTATTGATCAATGATACCGAATTATTTTTTTCTTCGATCAATTCAATATCTAAACCTGTCCAGATTTTTCCTCCGAGATTTAAATACATAAATCTCAAATGCTCCATCAAAAACCCCGGATGGAGTTGGGCTTCAAATGGATTTAAAATAGCATGACTAAATCCATGGATTCCCTCTGGCACTTTACAGGGAGTGAAAACCTGCTGATGACCTATGGCTTCTGCCAAAAGTTTATTCAGATGTGGAAGAGAAGTTGCGATTTTTTCAAATTCTTCCGAATGATATAATTCATATCCACCGTGTACTTCAAATTGCGATCTAGTGGCATTAATTCTGGTTTGCAATTTTTGAAGACCTTGCCATCGCTTTTTAACGAGAGTCAATGATTCTGATTCACCCATAGAGTTGATATCATCCAGTATCTCTGAGGGGCTTCCAAAACAGGCAAAACCTGCATTTCGCGTGCTGGCTCCCAGCGGTACGTACCACCTGTCTATCACAAGTATTTTAGTATCTGGCTGACGTTCAAGAATCGAAATCCCTGTACTCAAACCACTGATACCGCTACCAATAATACAGATATCCCAATGTGTATGATAGGCTTCATATTCCCATATGCTGTAATCCTGTTTCATACCAAAAAAAAATTGAATAGCTTAATCCAGGTAGTTGAATGGATCCCTGACTACCTTAGTCGATCCATAGATTTGACGAGCTTATCATCTTTGCGGATAAAATAATTTGCAATGGCTGCGAATAATATTGCTGCTGCGGGAAGAAACATTCCTGCCTGATCCACAACATGCACAGTCGGATCTATCGACGCAGATTCTTTTGTAAAAAGCAGAAAAGCAACTCCAGGCAGAAGGATCGCCATCACAATAATCAGGTAGCCCAACTTAAGCTGCAGCTTTCTATTTCGGAACATAAATATCGAAACTATCGCGATGAGTGCCCCAAGAGCTGTCAATGCAATCAGTGCGGGATGATCATTGATATCATATACCTGATCCGAAAGAAACTGAGCGGAAGGTTTGTCGCTGGTGGCAAAGGGCAATTTGAATAAACTACCAAATACACCTGCAGTAAGAATTAAAAATATAGTCTGAATGCGTTGTATCATGACAGTAAGTTTGATTCACAATGTATTTGACAATATGCGGAGAGTTAGGGATTCGAACCCTAGAGACCCTTTTGGAGTCTACACACTTTCCAGGCGTGCGCCATCGACCACTCGGCCAACTCTCCGTAATCCCTGTTCAGACAGCAAATATTCAACAAAATCTGAAACAGGACTACAAATTTAACCCTTCTTTCCATATACGGCTTCAGCATTCCTGGTGGTGAGATCTGATACCTCCTTAAGCGAAAGGTTTAGGCTCTGAGCAACCTTTTCAGCTACGAGTAGGATATAGTATGGTTCGTTTCGTTTTCCCCTGTGTGGAACAGGCGCCAGATAGGGAGCATCCGTTTCCAGGACGATCATTTCCTGAGGAATTTTGGCCAGCACATCGGCTATTGCGGAATTTTTAAAAGTTATTACACCCCCTATCCCAATTTTGAACCCCAACTCGTGAATGCGCATTGCCTGGTCGAAATCACCTCCAAAACAATGGAAGATTCCTCTTAACCGGCCATCCTGCTGATTTTTAATAATGCCGATATTAAGATCGAGAGATTCACGCGAATGGATGATGACAGGAAGATCAATTTCTATAGCCCATTGGATCTGTTCTTCAAAAGCTTCGATCTGAATGGTTTTATCCTTTGTCTCCCAATAAAGATCAACTCCTGTTTCACCTACTCCAAAAAAAATACCCCCTCCAATTTCCGACTTCATCGATGCAAGGACTTCCCTGAAATTGTCCTTTACCGAACACGGATGGAGACCAATCATTGGTTTACAATGGTCTGGGTAAAGTTTTACTAATTCCAACATGCGAGGAATGCTGTCAATATCAATATTGGGAAGCATCATTTGACTGACGCCATGATCAATCGCACGCTGAATCATTTCAGACTGATCAGCCTCGAATTCTCTGGCATAAAGATGACAATGTGTGTCAATCCAATTCATGTGAACGGTTTCTATTAATATTACAACTAAATGAGTCCTGTAAAGCAAAAATACTATGTCGTATGGCATGGCCATAACCCGGGCATATATTCCACCTGGGAAAAATGCCAGGCACAGGTGAAGAATTTTCCCGGTGCAATTTATAAATCGTTTGCTTCACGGACTGAAGCTGAAGATGCTTATGGATTCCCTCCTGAAATAAAACGAACTTTTAAGCCTAAAAACCTACTACCTACTTCTTTAAAAAAGACTCAATACATCACTGAAAGTATTAGTGTAGATGCAGCTTGCAGCGGTAATCCTGGCCTGATGGAATATAGGGGCGTCTGGACTTTTGATAAGACTGAATTATTTCATTTCGGACCGGCAAAAAACGGAACGAACAATATTGGTGAATTTCTCGCCATCGTTCATGCTCTAGCCTATCTCGCCAATAAAAATGATCAGACAACTACAATTTACACAGATTCTAAAACTGCTTTGTCGTGGGTAAGAAGAAAAAAAGCCAATACGAAACTCACACAGGATAAATCAAATGGACAGCTATTTGATATGATCGCAAGAGCAGAAACATGGCTGAAAACGCATACATGGAATAATCCGCTCCTGAAATGGGAGACTGAAGAATGGGGAGAGATAGCCGCTGATTTCGGAAGGAAATAAAATTTTACTTAAAGACAGTCTTTAGGGTTTTACAAAACGCATAGGATGATTTGATTCAATGTCTCCTTTTTTGATTTTTTCCAGTTTTCGATTGATCATTCTTCGCTTTAAAGGTTTCATGCGATCGATAAATAGCACACCTTCGATATGATCAAATTCATGCTGAATGACACGAGCGTTGACACCATCAAATTTCTCTATGTGTTCAGTCCACTCTGCATCGAAATATCGGAGATGAATCACCGGATTTCTTTCGATTTCAACATGAATATCCGGGATGCTCAGACATCCTTCCTCATACAGCCAGGGATCACCAGATTCATCTGTGAGTTCTGCATTGAAAAAGACTCTTTTTATTCCATGCGCAATTGTCTCCTTTTTATCAAGCTGGGTTGTATCAATGATAAACAACCTGATGTCAAGGCCTATTTGTGGAGCGG